>JBCDBC010000290.1:0-6380 GCA_039184535.1 Bacteroidota bacterium
CTCTATTATACCATCCAAAGTCAGGAAGCAAGATCTACCAAGTATAGCTTAAAAGCTCCTTTTAATGGGGTAGTAACAGAGTCTAACATCTTCGAAGGAAGTCTGGTAAGGACTGGGCAGAAACTTGGCGAGTTTATCAATCCCTATGTCTATGAGTTGGAAGCTGCGGTAGATGTAAATGACACAGAGTTTTTAAAGGTTGGTGATCAGGTAACGCTGAGCTCTAATGATCTTGCTGGAACATGGAAAGGAAGACTCAGCAGAATCAGTGATCGCATAGATCCTAATACGCAAACACTAAGAGTATTTATCACCACTTCAGGAAAGGAACTGAAGGAAGGCATGTATTTGAATGCTTCAGTTAAAGGGCGGACAGTAAAAGACGCTTTAGAAATATCCCGTAACCTGCTTGTGGATGACACAAAGGTATATGTGGTGATGGATTCCGTTATGAAGCTTCACACCATTGATCCTGTTTACTATAGCGCAAATACTGCTATCATTAAAGGGCTCCCAGAAGGAGCTACCCTTGTTAATGAGAGTGTGATAGGGGCATATGAAGGCTTGAAAGTAGGAACGTATTAATCCCAATCAACCTAAGGAAACATAATGAAAAGATTGATTTCATATTTCATCAAGTATCCCATCTCTGCAGATGTATTAGTTATCATCTTGCTCCTGTTTGGGTACTTCGGGCTGAATGGGATGAGAGCTACCTTTTTCCCAGAGAATGAAACGAAGATTATATCTGTTAGGACGGTATACCCTGGAGCCTCTCCTGAGGAGATAGAAGAGGGGATAGTGATCAAGATCGAGGATAACCTGAAAGGAGTTACCGGGATTGATAGAATTACTTCCGTTTCTCAGGAAAACCTGGGAAGTGTTCTTGTCGAGATAAAGAGAGGGTATGACATAGATCTACTAGTGCAGGATGTAAAGAATTCAGTGGATGAGATTAATACCTTTCCGGAAGGGATGGAATCTCCTGTAGTATACAAACAGGAAGTTCTCACAGTAGCACTGAATTTTGCCATTAGTGGAGAAACAGATTTAAAAACCCTCAAGCAATTTGCCAGAAAAATAGAAAGCGACCTGCTAGCGAAGGACGGCATTTCAAAAGTAAATCTTACAGGTTTCCCAGAAGAAGAAATAGAGATTAGTGTGAGAGAGTCTGACCTGAGGGCTTACAGCCTTACCTTTGATCAGGTGGCGAGAGCTGTTCAGGGATCTAATATAGAATTGACTGGAGGTACGATAAAGGCAGAAAATGAAGAACTACTCATTAGAGCAGACTCAAAGGGGTATTATGCCAATGAGTTCAAAGACCTAATCGTAGCCACCGCACCTGACGGGAGAAGAGTATACCTCGAAGATGTTGCGAGTATTGAGGATAGGTGGGAAGATACCCCAAACCGAGTGTACATCAATGGAAATCCTGCTGTAGCAGTCAATGTCAGTAATACCATAGATGAAAATCTGCTGGATATATCTGGAATGGTTCAGGAGTACATTGAAGAGTTTAATGGGGAGAATGACATTGTGCAGGCGGTTATAATTAATGATGGATCTGAGGTACTCAATCAGCGTATTGAACTATTGACAGAAAACGGCCTGCTGGGATTTGCCCTGGTTATCCTATTCCTCGCACTATTTCTCAAAGTTAGACTGGCCTTCTGGGTGGCAGTGGCCATACCTGTATCATTTATGGGAATGTTCCTAGTAGGATACATGTTGGGCGTTACCATCAATGTTATCTCTCTATTTGGAATGATACTGGTGATCGGGATTTTGGTAGATGACGGGATTGTGATTGGAGAGAATATCTACAGAAGATGGGAGAATGGAGAAGATAGGTATACAGCTGCTATTAATGGAACCCTGGAGGTTCTACCTGCAGTATTGGGAGCCATTTTGACTACCATGATTGCTTTTGGGAGTTTCATATTCCTGGAAGGGATTACAGGAGATTTCTTCTCAGAAATGGCCATAGTGGTAATTCTCACACTCGCATTCTCCTTAATAGAAGGAGCCTTTATCCTACCGGCTCACATTTCCCACTCAAAGGACCTAGATAGAGAGGAAGAGAGGGAGGAGAGAGAACCAAAGACAGGGTTTTTTGCCTCCATACAAAGAGGCCTGGGAAAATTTCAGCAAGCCCTTTGGGATTTCCTGGATTGGATAAAGAATAAAGTCTATGCTCCTGCACTGAGGTTTTTCATGCAAAATGCCTTTTTAGGGGTAGCGCTACCCTTCGCCTTACTGCTGATCTCATTCGGGATGATTGGAGGAGGATTTGTGAAGACTACCTTTTTTCCGGTTGTGGAGAATGATTATGTAACCGTAGGATTGAAACTGCCTTCAGGTACCAGAGAGCATATAACAGAAAAATGGCTCGATAACATAGAAGAAGGTATTTGGCGAGCAAATGAAAAGATGAAGGCTGAACGTGCAGACGGAAAGGATGTGGTTCTGTTAGTCAATAAAAACCTGGGGCCTACTACCTATGAAGGCACTGTGTTAATAAGGTTGCTAGATACGGAAACGCGTAACATGTCTACGCTGGTGATGAGTGATGCTTTCAGGAATGAGATTGGTCCCATTCCAGAGGCAGAGAATTTGACCTATAGTGTAGCGACACCTTTTGGGAAACCTGTATCTGTAGCCTTGATGTCAGATGATTTGAATATTCTGGATCAGGCAGTGAATGAATTCAAAGAAGAATTAGGCAAGCTATCAGACCTACGAGATATTACAGACAGTAATCAGGAAGGATTACGAGAAGTCAACATCAAGCTTAATGATAAAGCGCTCCTGCTAGGATTAAATGAGCAAATAGTAGCAGGCCAGGTTAGGCAAGGTTTCTTTGGAGCAGAAGCTCAGAGGCTCCAAAGAGGGATTGACGAAGTGAAAGTTTGGGTACGTTATTCGGAGCAGGATAGATCTTCCATAGGGAAATTAGAAGATATGCGTATCCGCACCGCTACAGGACAGACATATCCTCTCAAAGAAATAGCAGAGCTTGAGCCTACAAGAGGGGTAATAGCCATAAACAGATTAGATGGAAAAAGAGAGATCAGAGTTGAAGCAGATATTTCTTCAGTAGATGTCTCTACCACTCAGGTAAATAGTACCATCACGGATGAGATTATGCCTGAGATTATCGCCAAGTATCCCGGAGTTACTTACTCTTTGGAAGGTCAGGTTAGGGAGAATGCGAAAACCCAAAAGTCCTCGGGAGCAGTACTCCCCATTGCGGCCATTATGATGTTAACTATCATCATTCTGACATTTAGATCTTTCAACCAGACATTAGCTGTGATTGCCATTATCCCCTTTGGACTCATTGGAGTGATCTGGGGCCATTGGCTGTTTGGAAGACCTATCAGTATTCTGTCAGGACTGGTGATTTTTGCCCTGATAGGGATCATGGTGAATGATGCCCTGGTACTGGTAAGTGCATATAACGGGATGATCAAGGATGGGAAACCTTTCCGGGAAGCCATTTATGAGGCTGGCCTGTCAAGGTTTAGGCCCATATTCCTCACCTCATTAACCACTATTGCGGGTTTGGGACCCCTGATCTTTGAAAAGAGCTTCCAGGCGCAGTTCCTTGTACCTATGGCTATTTCTGTAGCATTTGGACTAGCAGCAGCTACCCTTATTATACTTCTGCTGTTACCCACTCTCTTAGTTATTTTCAATCAGTACAAGGTGTACACCCTTTGGCTATGGGAAGGTAGCAAACCAGTGGAAGAAACTGTGGAGCCCGCCTTAGCTGGGAGGAAGAAGAATTATCTCTTATGGGTAGCTATTCCTGCAGGGGTGATTTCGCTATTAGCTATCATCAGCCAACTATTTGCCTAACACCCATTATTACTTTAGTATAGATCACGATGAAAAACTTGTTAATATATATCAGATCGGTTCTCTGCATATTGTTGCTGGGTTCCGGTTACATACAGGGGCAGGAGGCAGATACCCTGAATCTGGGAGATGCCATAGCTATGGCCCTTAACAATAACTACGGCATACTAGTAGCCAGATATGATGCAGAGGTCAGTGAGAATAGTGCGAATGCTGGGAATGCGGGCTTGCTCCCTAAACTGGATTTCACCGCTGGGGCTAACTTTACGGAGAATAATCAGGAAGTACTATTTGCTTCTCCTGAGTTCCCTCCGGTAGATACCATAGCTAGTAATAGTTCGCAGAATGCCGGGCTAACCTTAAGCTACAGAGTATTTGATGGATTAGGAAATGTAAATAATTTCAAAGTACTCAGGTCCCAGGCGGCCCTTTCCAGGAGTCAGATGCGCTCCGTGGTGGAAGGGAATCTTTCTCAGGTTATTACCGCCTATTATCAGATTGCCAGATTAGAGGGGAATTATCGTATTCTCAGACAAACTCTTCAGATTTCTAGACAAAGATTAGAAAGGGCTCAGAACCAGCAGGAGTTTGGGGCGACCAATAAGCTGGCCGTCCTGAATGCAGAAGTGGATTTTAACACAGATAGTGTAAATCTTGCTACTTCAATTTTGAACCTAGACAATGCAAAAAGAGAACTGAGCGTACTCATAGGCATAGACCCCCTAAAACAGTACGGAGTAGAGGCTGAGGTCAATTTCCAAACAGACTATGCCCTGGATGCCGTTCTTGATGAAGCAGAGGCGCATAACGCCAATGTGGAAATAGCGAACAAGAACCTGGAACTAGCGGAGCTAAACTATAAGGTTACACAAGCCACTCAATATCCTACCCTAGATCTATCAGCTTCCTATGCCTATAATAATCTGGAGAATGGTCCAGGTAACCTGCTGGCTCAGCAAACCAGCTTGGGGTGGACGGTTGGGGCCAGCCTGAACTTCAACATCTTTGATGGATTTAGGAAAAGGACTCAACTCCAAAATGCCAGAATCCAGATAGAAAGTACGCGCTACCGTCTAGAGGAAACGGAGAATATCTTGAGAAAGGATGTGCTGAATGCCTATTACACCTTTGTGAATAGCCTCAGGATACTGGTGCTAGAAGAGAAGAGTTTGGACGCGGCCCAGCTAAACTTCGACCGTACCCTGGAAACCTTTAAGCTAGGGCAGGGGACTAGTACCCAATTCCGTGAAGCTCAGCTTAATCTACAGCAGGTACGTAACCGTTTGAATGATCTTCAATATGATGTCAAGTTAGCTGAGACTGAACTTCAACGTCTCAGTGGGAGGTTGGTAGGAGAATAAAACATAGAAGGTTCCGAGTTAGTAAGAGCGCCATTCCTATGTGAGGGGTGGCGCTCTTTTATTGAAGTTTCGCTCCTACGGAGCTACACCTTTCGGTTTTAAAATGTGCTAAATATTAAATAAGTAGTTCACAGCTTGGCAAGCTATTGCACAGGATTTGGTGTCTGATAAGCTCCTGCTTATCCATATAACAAATAGATTCAATCCACCATTACATTATCTTAAAATGTGCTTTTCTTACGTTTTGAAGAAAGATTTGTATGTTAATCCCCACATCCACTAAAAATCCTATGAAATTCATTGCGCCATTTTCTTGTCTGCTTTCCCTATTTCTGCTGATGCAAAGTTCTACCTATGCACAAACACGGCAGAAAGCTTCTACGGTAAGAATCGACTGTAAGGATGAATACGGGATGGCTGTAGAAGAAGGAGCAGGTCTACTAGTAGGAGAAGATGAGTCATTTTATTATGGCTTAACTGCCTTTCATGTGCTGGAAGTAGGAGAATCCCATAAAATACAGTTGTACCAGGGAGTGGATGAATATGAGGCAGAGATTCTACAGACAGTCTCTGCTCTGGACATAGCCTTTTTCAAGTTTCCAAAGGAAGGTAAGAGTTTATCTGGATTTTATGTGGGTACCTGGAAGGACATGAAGTTTGGGGATGAGGTCAGAAGTGTGGGACATCCTGCGGGGGAAAAATGGTCTATCAATATTCTCAATAAACTGATAGCCAAAGAGGTGGATTTTGACGACAGGAAGTTCTCCATCTCTAATCAAGGGATTATGGGCGGTTGTTCTGGAGGACCGGTTTTTAACCAGAAGGGAGAATGGATAGGATTAATTACAGAAACAGGTGTAGTAGAGGCTAAAGGAGTAAAGAGCGAAGTGCTCGTAAAGATGCTGAAATCATGGGGAGATCTGGGAAATAAGATCGTTAGCCGAAATGAAGCTGGAACGGATTCTAATGAAAGACCTCAATCACCCACCTCTGGTAGGGAAGAACGACCAGATCAGGGTGAGTTTACGGATATGATTAGGGTATTAGGCGGGAGTTTTTCTATGGGTAGTGAGTTAGGAAGACCACGGGAGGAATACCCCCATAAGGTGGAACTATCAACCTTTATGATAGGACAGCATGAAGTTACCAATGCTC
>JBCDBC010000291.1:0-6354 GCA_039184535.1 Bacteroidota bacterium
CAAAATTCTCTCCTCCTTTTACCAACTATGATGGAGGCTTAGTTGTAGCTGCCCCTTGCTCCAGGCGTTAGTGGGTTGCTGCATGTAGCCAAATTGTACCCTCAAATTATCCGAGAGACTGTGTCCGATGGCCCCGTAAGTACGGTTTCTGTCGAAATACTCTACTGTGCGGCCGTTCCCTATGTCTTTTTGGGTGTTGATAAATAACTCATTGTACAGCGCCAGATATATGGCTCTCTTTTTCAGATTGGGCTGATTAAAGGGGATGTTAACGAAGATGTTATATCGGAATCTGGTTCTGAAGTCCTGATCGTCTACCCATCGTTGCTCAAACCGAAATCTGTGGGTCAAAAACCCTCGCTTACCTACCGTTTGAGGTAATAGGGCTTCCTGATAGATTCTGCTCTCCTGGACCGTAGCATCTCCATCTCCTGGCTCGCCTGTAGCTATAAATGCATATCCAAAGGTAAGCTTGAGCTTAGTAGCTTTTGGCGTATAGGTTACTCCACCCCTAAGGAGTAATTGCTCCAGATCTCCGGCTATATTCCAGTTTCTCACTTGTATATCTCCCTGAAATCCCCATGGGCTTTCACTTACACTAGCACTCCAGAAATACATATACCAGGCACCCAACTGATTTTCATCTACTTGGGCAGATAAAGGCGTATAAAGACTGAAACTTAAGATTAGTAATAGAATGCTTGAATAAATAACTCTCGACATAAATAGTGCTTTGCTACAATAGACAACAAAAATACGCTTTCCCCAAACTTTTGTATGTTAGGGTAAATACCAAACCTATGAAAAAGTTTCTTCTTTTCTCCGGCCTTATCCTAAGTGTCGGACTAGCTGTTTCTCAAACAGAAGTAGATCCCTACCGGCAGTTTGACTTTTGGGTGGGAGAATGGGATGTATATCACTCAACGGCTGATACCCTGGTAGGAATTAGCAAAATTGAACGGATCATAGACGGGAAAGGCATTCTTGAGAACTATCATACTCCTCCGGGATATAAAGGTAAGAGCCTGAATACCTACAATGCACAAACACAAGAGTGGGAACAGTACTGGATAGATAATGCCGGGACCATCCTAAACCTCAAAGGGAAGTATGAAGACGGAAAAATGGTCATGGGAAACAAAACCCCATCTGGAGACGCATTTGTACTAAACAAGATAACCTGGACTCCCCTGGAGAATGGGTACGTAACCCAGGTATGGGAAGTCAGCCAGGATGAAGGGAAAAATTGGCAAAAAGTGTTTGATGGTACCTACAAGCCTAAGACTGAAGACTAAGGGCATTGTCTGGATTTGTCAAAGACAAAAAGAGCATATATTTCCCCTCTTGGGAAGCCTGTCCCGCATCTAGTGTAGGACAGGCTCCCAATAAAAGACTTTTTTCTTTAGGGCATATTCTGCCCATAAGAGCTTATTAGCAACTTATACCAATCATGTCTGCTAAGCGTAACTTCTAAAGCTGCAGCGCAGTTTTTGATCCTTTGCGGATTGGTGGTCCCTATTACGGGTTGTATTCGGGCGGGATGCCGTAGGATGAAAGCTAGTACAATTCCTTCCAGGGTGGTGTTATATTTCTCTGCCAATTCTGCTACCAGCGTGGCAGTTTTCTGCACAGATGCTGACTCACCACTGATATTTTTTCCTGAAAACAAGCCATTAGCCATACTTCCCCATGACTGGATTTGGATGAAATGCTTTCTACAGTACTCTAGCGTACCAGAAGTGAAACTTACCTCCTTACCCTTAGGATGATCAAACATCACTCCCTCCAAAATCCAGTCCAGTCTACTGAGGCTAAGCTCTATCTGATTTACCACAAAAGTTCCTCCCAAGGCCTGCTGTAAAAAATCAATCTGGGACGGGTTCATATTAGATACCCCAAAGTGTTTTACTTTTCCTGAAGCTTGGATTTCAGAAAAGGTCTCGGCCATTTCTTCCAGATCCATTAGCGGGTCAGGTCTGTGAAGTAGCCATACGTCTAGATACTCTACCCCTAATCTTGTCAGGCTGTTATCCAGGGTAGTGGTCAACCACTCCTTGGAAAAGTCATAGAAGGGGGGATCCTGGTCCAGCCTGATAGCACCTTTACTCTGGAGAATGATTTTCTCACGTAAATCAGGCCTTCCTTTTAGTACTCTCCCAAACACTTCTTCTGCCTTCCCAAAGGTGTAAATATCAGCATGGTCGAAAAAGTTGATGCCAGATTCCAGGCAGGCTTCTACAGCTACTTCTGCAAGCTTAAGGTCTTGTGCAGAAATCGGATTGCTATCCCATCCTCCGCCCAGGCCCATACATCCGTAGGCTAAGGTGCTGGATTCAGGTAAGATAGAGTGTATGGGGAGAATGGGAGTTGACATACTATTTGAGTATTTAGGGTAAGAATAGAATTACGAGTGTCCTTTTGAGAGGCTTCCGTTAGTCTTCTTTACTTCGAGTAAAAACAGCTTTTTGCATGGAAGAGACGGAGAAAGTATTTACCTCCTGATCTTCCGTTAATTTTTTCCCAGAAGTAACTTCAAAAATGAGTTCTTCCTCCCGCATTTCATAGGTAGAGGTTAAGAGAATGCCTCCCGTCTCAAAGACTGAGTAAAGCTTATTTCCAAAAAGATAGTCTGTGAGCTGAATATTATCTCCTTCATCCGTTATGTAATAGCCTTTTTCCGCATCCTTTAGGACAAGTTCGTAATCCTTGACCATAGGGTATTTCTCAGAAACATACTCTTTCTTCCAGGCCCACCTGTCATCCTCATCTGTTTTAGCGACCGTAAAAATGACTTTCACAGAGTCTCTGAGTTGACCCTGTTGGTAGATCATGAGCATGCCTTCCCAAGTACCCAGACATTTTTCCGGGAAGGGAACTTGGCTCTTTCCCGCTAAAAAGCACAGGCTAAAAATAAGGAAGAAGAGGGTAGATCTGAGTGTAGTGAACATAAGTAATACAAGAAAATTTGAAGCTACAGAAATAACGGAAAAACTAAAAAAGGACTAGCCATCCTCAGAGAGAATGGCTAGTCATAATATATGCCGTCAGCTACTACTGTACGCTGATTCTTTTTACCGTTTCTCCTTCAGGGGTTTGGACGGTTACTAGGTATATACCTTTTGCCCAGGAGGAAACACTGATGCTCTCCTCAAAATTCTGAATAGTTCCAGGCTGGATAAGGGCCATTTTTTGTCCCATCATATTGTAAATGCCTATGCCCACTTTCTTTGGAGAAGAGAATCCTAGATTTACGTTGAAAGTGGAAGATGTGGGGTTAGGATAGAGTTCGAAAGTTTTTAGCCCACTTAACTGCTTATCCACTGAGGTGATAGTAGTAATCAGACGTGTATCTACCCGCGCCCGAATCCAGTAATCCTCATCATTAACAGAGCGGTTTTGGGCCCAGTTGTTATCCAGGATTTCAAAGGTCCTTCTTGAAATCGGGCCTTCTGTATCTCCTAGCAGGCCAATGGCTTCATCCAGCTGAATCCAGCCTACATACATTCCTCCTTCAGTAATAACCACAGGGGTTTCTAATTCTATTCTCCTCCAAAAGCCATTTTCTATGGAAAGACCGTCTATTTCCTCAAGTGCTATATCCCTGGTGAATACGAGTGTACCGGGAGCGGGAACCCCATCTACGGCCTGATAGATTTCTACACGGAATCCGTTAGTAGGGACAGGGCCATTATTAAAGAATCCTACTCCTACATCTACCGCTGTTACCAGGATGGGATATCCATAGGAGTCAAAATAAACACCTCCGCCATCACCAATACCTGTACCACCTCCAGCACCTCCACCTATATCAGCCGTGTCTCCACTCGCATAGGTGAATAGGGCGGTACCTCCAGTAGTATCCACTACCACTACCTCTGCTGTTTTAGCGTCATTTGTGTCGTTTTCATCCTGGGTATTGGAGAGGCTTACATTGTAGGAGTAAGAACCTGCTAAGGGAGGATTGAAAGGTACGCCGAAGTCAATGTTCTCACTTTGTCCTTCAGCCAGGGTAGGCACGTTTACTTGAGCCTGATATACCAGCTGCCCTAATTCATCTATTACCTGGGCTGTTACGTCTGTAGGGAAAGTAATATCTACATTCCCTACATTCTCTACCACCGTATTCAGGTTAAAATTAGGCGTAGATCCTGAACCTGCTCTTGCCAGAATAAAGCCAGAGGAGTTCTCATTCTGAACAGAAGCTATGTCTACATCTGCTACGTCTATCTGAGCTTCAACTGGTGGGCTGAACTTCACGGCTATTCCAGGTAATGGTTTCAGATTATTGGACACTAAGAGGCCTATCTGTCCGGTTACGTTTTCTATTCCCACTACCATAGGGTTAGCAGAGTCATCATAACCCGGATCCCAAGAACCATCCTGTGCCAGATACTGGAAGGTTACGGTAGAATCAGAAGCATCCAGGATGACCTGGAAAGTATTAGCACCTGTCCAGCCAGAAGCATTAACACCTGTCCAGAAAGGCATGTTGATGTAGCTTACAATAAATCTGTTATTATCAGTGTCCTGATAGGTGAACACTTTCCCAGGATTATTTATCCCTACAGGGGAGAGGTCACACATAAAAGGGGCTATGAGGTCATTGGGAGAACTAACAGTGGGAGTGATGGGAAAACCGAATGCAAGAGAAGCTACGTTTCCAGGTGCAAAGCTGATATAACCATTACTTCCTATGTAGATTTCTGACCGAGTAACCCAATAGTAAGAAAAATCCAATCCCATGTTAATAGGGCCTATGAAATTATCATCTGTAAGGCCAGTAACTTCTGTACCTATGGTGGTAATGTCAACCCAATTAAAGGTAGGACCATTTTCAGCATCCAGGTTACTTACCCAGGTATATCCATAATCATCTGGTGCAGCTCCCGCTGCAGGCCATTGTGCACTTAACCTGAGAGGCAGGCAAATGCTAATCATCAAGACAATTGCGTAATATTGCTTCATATATAAAAAGATTAATTTAGGACTGTGAGTTATTCAAGCATACAAATAAAAGAAGTTTTCATGATTGACTCACAAACATGTTACCAGTCAATCATAACGTTCTTTTAATAGGAAAAGGATAAGTTTCCCTTTCCTATACAGAAACTAAGGCCTAATCCCTATCAATTTGGGATGATTAAATAACAGATTAAGAGAAACTTTACCCAATCCAACACGCTTCCTCTCGCTATTTAATCAAGTACAATTAAAAAATTCCTATTATTGAAAGATATTCATGGAGAAAAAGCAAAATAGTTATTCTATCCAAATGCGGAGTATCCTAAACTATTTTACCGTCATTCTTCTGCTTTGTTTGGCTCAGCCGGGCCTGGCTCAGCCATCAGAACTTAATTCGGTCTTTCAACCTGAAGATCTACAGGAAGATTTTATCCTTTTTCAAAGAATTCTGGAACAGGCCCACGGAAACCTATACACTTATAATGATACCTCAGAAATAAAGAGAGAACTAAGTAGGACCTACGCAGCTCTAGATAGGAGCATGAGTTATCCGGAGTTCTATAAACACCTAAATGGGGCCCTTTGTCGGATCAATAATCAGCAAACAACGGTTAGCTATCCATCTGAATACCTTAAACAGCTCTATAAACTGGAAACTTTTTTCCCCCTTCCTCTTAGATTAATCAGCCAGAAAATGTATTCTAATGACAGGCTTTCTGTCATACCTTCAGGCTCAGAAATTTTATCCATAAATGGAAAGCGATTTAGAGATATCTTCTTTGATGTGCTAAAAATTATTCCTACTGAAGGGAAAAATAAGACTTATGCTTACCAGGAGTTAGAACGGGCATTTCCATTCTATTATACCCAGTTATATGGACCTATTAAGGAGTATGATATTTCTTATATGGACCCGCTAGAAGGGGGAAGGAATAATATCACCATGGAGGCTGTATCTTATAATGAGTTTCTTCAACGCCAAAATAAAGGACAGGCCCAAAAGAACTCCAAGCCATTCTCCTATGCCTACATAGATAGTATACGTACTGCCGTTTTGACGATTAACCAGGTAGAGGAAAAGAGTAATAAGCGGCTAAAGAAGTTCCTGAAAAATAATTTCTCCAAGCTAAAAGAGAAGAGAGGGCAGTACCTTATCCTGGACCTTCGGAAGCAAGGCAGCCAGAATGAGGCTATCTATCCTCTAATCTTCTCCTACTTATCTCAGCGATCTTATAAAGAGGTTAATGACGCCCAAACCGTAGGGCTCAGAATTCCTTTTAAAGAACTATTAAGTGGGAAAATCAAACGACAAACACGTGCCGTTGAGAAAATGCTGATCCAAAAGTTTGTAGAAGAAGACTCAGGCTATTTTTCTTTGAATCCTAATATGAA
>JBCDBC010000292.1:0-6354 GCA_039184535.1 Bacteroidota bacterium
CGGGTAAGGTTAACTTGGTAGGAACCATCAGCTTTTTAGAAATAGGCATATTTTTACTAGGCCTTTGTGCATTACTGGGAGGCGTATTGGCTTCTACTATAGTGTTTTTCCTTCTTTGGCCCCTGGCTACCACCTTTATGGTGAATAAAAAGATAGGCTTGATCAGTGGGATAATCGTACTATTTATCTTAGCCGTCTTCTACTTTTTTCATGAGCAATTTGAAATGTGGCAAATAGTGACTGGCCACATGTATGTTACCATCTATTGGGTTTGCTTTTCTTTTGGGGTTATCTTCATTACCTCAGTGGCCTGGACCTATGAGAGTTTCCTATCTGAGTTTATCCGGAAAAGTCGTATTCTCATGGATGAACTTCAAAGTACGCATCAGGAGTTAGTAGACGCCAAAGTAAAGGCAGAATCGGCGAACCATGCCAAGAGCGCTTTCCTGGCCATTATGAGTCATGAAATACGTACTCCGCTCAACGGAGTTATAGGAATGACTAGCTTGGTAAAACACACTTCTCTTAATCAGGAACAGGAAGAAATGGTGGAGACTATCAGAAGTAGTGGTGAGTCTCTACTAACCATCATAAATGAGATTCTAGACTTTTCAAAAATTGAAGCTGGGAAGGTAGAACTTGAGGAACAGCCTTTTGATCTGAGGAGAAGCATAGAAGATACCATGGAATTGCTAGCTCCTAAGGCTTTTGGAAAAGGACTGAAACTGTTACTGCATATGTCTCCTGAGGTAAACCGGAATGTGGTTGGAGATATTACCCGCTTAAGACAAATATTCAACAATCTCATAGCTAACGCCATCAAGTTTACGGAGAAAGGGGAGGTAGTTATCAGTGTGGAGGTTAATCAAGAAGGGCTGTATTATTTTCAAGTTAAAGATAGTGGGATAGGGATTCCCAAAGATAGATTGGATAGACTATTTGATTCATTCAGCCAGGTGGATGCTTCTGTAACACGTAAGTATGGAGGGACGGGCCTGGGGCTGGCGATCAGTAAAAAGCTTAGTGAACTCATGGGAGGTAGAATGTGGGTAGAAAGTAGAGAGGGTAAAGGAAGTACCTTCCATTTTACAGCCAGATTTGTGCCTATTCTTCCCCAAAAGGATAAAAATCAGGAAAGACGCTTAAGAGCTTTTAAAGGAAGATACGTCTTATTAATCAGTCCTAGCGCTGAATGTAGAAAAATGACCTCAGCTGCCTTACATCATTTAGGCATGAAAACAGAAGTATTTGAAACGCTGGAACAGGCCCTTCCTACTATCAAGGCGAAAAGAAATGCTTTTGATTTTACGCTACTAAATCCAGGTCTACCCTCTGAGGAGTTAAAAATATTTCTGAACAGAGTAAGAGAACTACTCCCTCACACACCTATAGGGGTTAAGATAAAACCGGGAGTAGTCTTCATTACTGATGAAATCAGGGCTATGATACAGACGGTTATTCACGAGCCTGTTAGAGAAGATAAGTTTTTGAAAAATCTGGAAGCACTTATTTCAAGCAGTGTATCTAAGGACCAGCTCCCACCTCTTCAGAAAGAAGAGGACATAAGCCATTTAGCAGAACTGTATCCCTTCCGTATCCTTATGGCAGAGGATAATTTGGTGAATCAAAAAGTAGCTACCCGAATGTTGAGTAAGTATGGCTATCGGCCAGACGTAGTAGCTAATGGACAGGAGGCCATAGATGCCGTAAGAGAAAGACCTTATGACATCTTATTCATGGACATCCAAATGCCTGAAATGGATGGAATTACGGCTACCAAGGTCATCAGAAATGAGATAGGCAAGGAGTTTCAGCCCATCATTATAGCCTTAACTGCCAATGCTATGACGGGAGATAGAGAAATCTACCTGGCGGCAGGCATGGATGACTATCTCAGCAAACCCATAGAAATGCGTACCCTCAAGAGAGTCATCTCTAAATATGGTCAACTGATATTTACGGCTAAGGAGGTCTGATATAAGCTATAGTTTTACCCTCTCCGCCGAAATAAACTTCTTCATAAAAGCAATGGAGGCTCTTACCTTGATGAAGTACTGCACTGAGCCTATTATAGCGAAGAACAGGATAGATCCTAAGAAGAAATGGAGATACATCCCTCTGTAAAGAGATTCGAAAATATCCATTAACCCCAACTCATCAAGTCCATAGTTACTGAATAACGTGATACCCATAAACAAGGCAAAAATGGGTAAGGGACTCAAATAGAACCAAAGAATATTTCGGTTTGGCTCATAGCTAAGTTGAATTAAGGAGCCCATTCCATTAGAGACTACTTTTCCATTAAAGACTGGATAAAGAATTCTCCCATTTACCTTTACAGAAGATTCATTGTCTTTATAAAAGAAGAGCCCATCTCCAACCATATATCCATTGAAAGAGTGGGGTTTTTCTGGATGAGAATGGGACCCATCATCAAAGGCAGCATGAAGTTTATCCAGAGCTTCTTCCCGTGAAAGTGTAGAGCGTAGGGAGATGTTCGCATTAGAAAACTTTAGATTCATGTAAGGCCCGTATTGTTGTCTACAAATTCCTTTTGATGTTCTAATAATTCCTGAAAAAAGGCGATGGAGGGATTACTTTCAGCCTTAAATCCGAGTAAAGTCAACAGATAGCCAAATAAGAGCATGGCTACTGGAGCCAGCATGAAGAGGTTAAAATCGACTGACGGATCAGTAAAAAGGCCTATCATGATAACGATAAGGGCAAAACTTACTCCTCCCATCCAAAGCATCATAAAACATGATGCAATCAAAGGAAGCCTAAATGTGAGTTTAACTAAACTTCCGTAGGGCGTACTACTCATTTCCCCTCGGATTTGAGGTAAAAATGAATTTCTGTAATTGATGATTCTGCTGATATTGAAGTGCTGACTGTAGAGATTTCCTCTGTAAGTATTAGGTGCTACTCCTCCCATCTTCCACCAAGGTCTATCCGATAGATGTTTTCTTAATTTTTGATTAATCTGGCTAATTGAGAGCGGGCTATGTATAGTGATCTGGTCATAAGGAAGATATTTCATTGATGAAGAATTTTAGAATCCCACAGCATATACTGGTAAAATATATCCTCCTATAAATGAAAATGTAACCAGTCTGCTAACAAGAAAACGTCTGTTAGTAATTTTTAGATTTTTATCCTATTGTAAACAGATAGCAGAACTACTTGGGACTAATCCCCTCACCTACCTTCCCTAGATGACTTCTTTTTCTGGGGATAAGCATGAGCTCTGTTTGTCTACCATCAATATACCTAACGTTCTCTCCATCAAAAAAGGCATCTTCTTCCATCATTACACGGATCTCTTTCCCCCATTCTTCCAGGTATACAGCTGTATTCAGTTCTATGGAGTAGGCCGTATTTGGGTAGAGAGGATAGTCTCCTTTATGAGGGACACCTCCTTGCTGGTCCCAAAGGCCAATAGTAGGACCCGCACCATGTCCATGGTATCCAATAGGGTGGCTGTAAATGACCGGCTTGAATCCCTCTCCTTTTCCTTCTTCCAGAGAAGAGAGTAGTATGTCATTACCTGTCTGACCGGTTTGGTAGTTCTCTGTAAGAATATCCATTACGCGTAGGCCCTGTTCAAAGGCCGCTTGTAGATAGGCTGGAGGAGCCGTCTCACCTGCTTTCAGGATATAGGCATTTTCTTGCGTATCAGTATTCAGGCCCAGGTAAGTAATTCCAAGGTCTACGTGGAGAAGGTCTCCCGGCATGATGATCTGCTTATCAGGTCTTTTGGAGAATGACCTAAGGTGGTCAAAACTTTCAGGATCTGCACGCTGAATGTCTACGGTAGGATGGAACCAGGTAACCAGTCCTAATTCCTCCATTCGCTCACGATACCACCAGACCACTTCTTCTGTGGAGGTAATGCCAGGCTGTATCACTTGCTCTGAGAATCCTTCTGCTATGATCTCATGCGCTATGCGGCAAATCTGCTGATACACTATCATCTCATTCTCCGTGCGTGTCTCTAGCCAGCCTATGGCCAACTTTTCTGCAGATACTACCCTGTCCTGATACTTCTTGGGTAGGTATTCCATCATTTTCTCATAGTGATAGGAACTCAGACCATCTGCCAGTCCGAAGTGCTCTGAGCGATTGATGCCTATTTTCTTGGGATCTCTTTCTTCTACGATCTCCCTGAGTTGAGCCCATTGGTCGGGTTGAGTGTCCTTGTCCCAGGCTTTTGTGAAGGTTTCGCCTACTTGATAGCGGGCACAGGCCAGTGTTTCTATGCCTTCCCCAGTGTTATATACGATCAGGATGGTAGTTCTTCTTGCATTTAACCAGTTAGAAGGGAGCATAGTCTTCAGCACAGGATCCTCATTATATTCTCTGGAAATCAGTACCCACATGTCTATGCCCGTACGCTCCATCAGCATAGGCATGACAGTTTCCATACGTTCTACCAGCCACTGATCTTCCACTTCGCCTTGCTGCTTAAGTGAAAGGATGGTGGGCATCTGTGCCTGAAGTGAAAAACTACTTAGTAAAAGAAGAATTGTTAGCCTGATATTCATGGGTGTGTGGGTTTAGAAAGAAATATAGGAATATTCTTTCAGGAAATGGAAATACCGACGTGTTCATTAACAACCGTCCCACTCAAGGTCCTTGTACTTCGTCAGGCTCAGTAACCAAGGCTCTCGAAACGATAAATCTTTAAGGACTGGTAATCAGTCCAGCTTGATCTTGCGCTTCTTCTTTTCTTTGAAGAGAGATTGTAAGTCCAGTTTGATGACCTTTTCATTATTCAGCTTGGGGACTATCACAATTTCTCCATCAGTTAGATTGATGAAAGAGGTGTAGAGGGTACCTCCGGTTTTGCCATTTCCTACTTCTTTGGGAGCTTGCACAGCTCCAGCGGCAGCCATGCCTACTTGCTGAAGAGTAACGGGTTCTGCTTGTAATTCCAGTTGTTTGACTCTTTCCTGGATAGAATTGTATCTGTAACAAGGATAGTTGCCTGCTTCAGGTTTGGCTAAGAGATAGTTAGTAGCTATGAGGTAGTTTCCTTCTTTCTGGATGATCTGTTTTTCTCCCTCTATCCATTCCAGGATGACTGCATTCCCATCTCCATCTCCCAGAAATAAGTGTGCGTTTGTTAAGGCGATCTTTTTCTCCTCTAAAAATGCGATGCTTTCTTCTACTGTTTGGCAAGTTGCTAATAACTCATCACCTATGTTTCGACCATTAGGGCCTTTGTAGCCTTCCGGGATTTCTTGCTCGGGTGTTACGGCACCGTCAAAACACAGACCGTGTTCATTCACCCCTCCCTGTGCAAACTTATCCCAGCCATACCAAAGCCTTGCGTAGCTAGCCTGTGAGGCGGGCATAAATTGAAGGTATGCATCTTCATCATACCAGTAATCCTCATTATTGACCAGATAGATTTTTCCACTTTCCTGGTCCACAAAGTAGAGAATGGAACAGGCTGTGGTCTGATTGAAAGAGAACAGAATGGAAAGAATGAGGAGAAGAATGGTTCTGAGCATAAATGAGGATTTAGGTTCACAGATAACCCACTAACGACAATCTGCCATCAGTGGGTTGTTAGGGTAGTGTGTGAAATGGTATTACTTACCTAATTCGTTCATGAGTCCTTGCCAGAAACCATGGGTAACATGGGCCTTCTCCTTGTATTCTGGCTGACTCATTAACAGCTTGTGTAAGGCAGGGAGATGGTAGAAGGGTACTCCCGGGTACAGGTGGTGCTCCAGGTGGTAGCCTACATTATGGGGAGCCAGGAAAAACTTCTCTAACCAGTTAAGCTTAATAGTTCGTGTGGAGGTTAACAGGTGATCATATTCTAACTCTCCAAAATGCTCAGCTACTGAACGGATGTACTGAAACATGAAGAAGGTAGAGAAGTAGGGAACCACCCAGTAAAGGGCAAACTCTTTCCAGATCCCCAATACGCTGAAAATGATAGCTGCTGTTACATAGAAGATAATCTTGGGAAGTTTTTTAGTAAATGGCTGAGGCTTCTTGGAAGAAACTATGTTAAATCTCTTTAAGAACCAGATGGCGTCCATAAACCCTTTGACCAATGTGAAGTAGGAGATCACAGTGATCAGAAACTCTTGCTTATTTTTAGGGAAGGTAAATTCCTTGCGCCCAATCTTCACAAACCAGTCAGGATCATCCTCAGTATTTAAGTGCTGATGGTGCTTCAGGTGATTAGGTCTGTACTTATCTAAAGAAGAGAACAAAGGATACATGCAGAAGAGGTTGGTCACCAGATCACTCATTTTTCTATTTTTGAGAAAACGGAAGTGAGTAGCGTCATGCATGAGAATGGCCAGTGCATGCATTCTGGCACCTATGATCAGA
>JBCDBC010000293.1:0-6347 GCA_039184535.1 Bacteroidota bacterium
AAACCAACTTTAACTATTTCTAGAGATCCATCCATACACTTCATCTCTAATATGATCGTGAAAAATAGATAATCCATAAATCAGGCTTAAAGGTAAGGGTAACAATCTGAGGATTTTCAGTACAGCTGTAGATTGGGTGTATAGTTGGTCATTCTCCAGAAAGAAGACAGTCCCTTCTGCCTGGGATGTAGATCCTAATTTTGAAAGAATGGTTTGCCCTTCTGGGGATTGATTGGCAGCAAACAGCAGTTTTTCCTCTTTATCCCATCTGATGAGTCGCGAGACAAAGCCATCACATAGATGACACATACCATCAAAAATCACTACCCTGTTCATACCTGTGTATACGTAAGATTGGAATTATTGATGGTCTGGCTGGGGATTATTTACATTGAGGTCGTAGCCCAGAATATTCTCTATAAACTCTCTCACACAGCCTCCTCCTCCAGGAAGTTCTAACACCTGATCTACCGCTTCTCTTATCTCCCTCACTGCGTCCGAAGGCGAAGCGCTTATCCCTACCTTTCTTATCACCTCCATATCATTCAGGTCGTCACCTATGTAGGCTATATCTTCCCAGCTTATCCCAAGTTTGCTTAACCAGCCTTCTATGATGCTCGTCTTAGGCTCAGGACCGTAGTGCCAAAGGTCCATCTTGAGTTTTTTTGCTCGGTTCTCTATGATGGTCCCTGTAGCCCCTGAACTGATAAAGCCTACCTTTATGCCGTATCTACTCTGCAGCCTGTGAATGGCCATCCCATCCTTTACATCAAATCTCTTGAACATCTCTCCCCCTTCTCCATAAAAAATCCCACCATCTGTCATGGTACCATCTATATCCAGAAGTAGGAGTTTAATTCTGCTTCTTAGCTCTGCAGTCAGTAAGGTCCTTTCTTTTTTCACCAAGGCCTCAGCCACAAACATATCCTCTGGGGTAGTGATCTTGATGTTGTCATAGTTCCCTTGACTGATGCTTACCGGACCTATCACCTCTTCATAAATACTGGCATCATCCGTAAAATCTTCATGTGGTCGGGAAGCATATGCCTGCTTGATCTTGCTGAGTGAGAAAGTTTGAGGCGTTTGCACATGGAGGAAACGGGATCTGTCCACCGCCTTACTTTCTCCAGTAGAAGAAGTTTCTCTGATGGATGATTTAACAGGCACACAGCAAACAGCAGCTCCTTTCTCCTGAGCAATGTCAAAACTACTTTGGATCATCTCGTGATTCACAAAGGCCCTCACGCCATCATGTATAGCTACCCATGTATGATCAGTATCATCTGGAATGGCTGAAAGACCATTTTCTACGGAAGCTATCCGGCTACTGCCACCTTCTACCAGTTGGACCCTTCCCAACTCAACATCTGAGAAGTATTGCTGGCAATGATCCTTCCAGTAGGACATACCCGTTAAAGGTAAAACCAGCTTAATGAGAAGGTCTTCCTTGTAAGAAAGAAATTTCTTTACGGTATGTACGAGTATGGGCTTTCCTCCGATAGGAAGGAACTGCTTGGGAATATCACTCCCCATACGGGTACCTGATCCTCCGGCTACTATGACTGCAAATAGTTTTTCAGCAGACATTAGATGATCAACATGGCATCTCCATAACTGAAGAAGCGATACTTCTCCTTGATGGCTTCTTCATAGCACTCCATCATGAAGTCATAGCCCATAAAGGCAGCTACCATCATCATCAAAGTGGACTTGGGCCTGTGTAGATTGGTAATGAAGGCATTCCCAATGTGGAACTCAAAAGGAGGATAGATGAATCTGTCTGTCCATCCTTCAGCATCATTTAACTTACGACTGGCAGATACAGAAGATTCCAGGGCTCTCATGGTAGAATTTCCTACTGTCAGCACCCTTCTTTTATTGGCCTTAGCATCATTTACCAAATCTCTGGTGCGTTCTGGAATGATGTAAAACTCCGAATCCATTCTGTGTTTGGAAAGGTCTTCTACTTCCACTGGGTTGAAAGTGCCAATCCCAATATGCAGCGTAATAAAGGCCTCTTCCACGCCCTTCAACTCTAGTCTCTTCAGTAGTTCACGGGTGAAGTGAAGACCTGCCGTAGGGGCCGCTACAGCACCTGTATTTTTGGCAAAGACAGTTTGATAGTCTTTTCTATCACGTGGCTCCGGCTCTCTGTCTATATAGGGAGGAATAGGCATCTTCCCCAATTTATCAATCAGCTTGTGAAGCTCTTCATTCTCTCCGTCATACAGGAATCTAATGGTTCTTCCTCTAGAAGTAGTATTATCTACTACCTCAGCTATCAGATCATTCTCTCCGAAGAAGAGTTTGTTCCCCACCCGAATTTTTCTGGCTGGCTCCACTAGCACATCCCAAAGCTTCTGCTTAACATTTAGTTCTCTCAGCAAGAAAACCTCAATTTTAGCTCCCGTCTTTTCTTTCTTCCCTATCAGTCTGGCGGGAAATACCTTGGTATCATTTAGCACCATGACATCCCCTTCATCAAAGTACTCAAGCATGTCTTTGAAGAGTCGGTGCTCTATTTTACCAGTATCTTTATGTGCAACGAGTAGACGGGCTTCATCTCTGGGACTTGCAGGGTATTTCGCGATCAACTCTTCTGGAATCTCAAAGTTGAAAGCTGAGAGTTTCATTGCCATATAGCCAGCTTAGTTTCTTGTAGATCTTTTGTTTGAATGCTCCCTGTCACTGAAATCTTGTCAAATCACAGATATACAGGGATTAACAGGTTTTAAACGAAGGGCAAAAATAGGGTGCCAACAACTGATAAGCAAATAAAGTTAATAGTAGGATCGTAATGAACAAGGTTGAAAATATTCAACTCCTCTTTTTGAGTTAAGCTTTGTTCTACTACTTTTGCAAAAATCTAGAAATATGCCATTAGATACTTCCATTAAGTCTGTACTAATTATCGGTAGTGGCCCCATCGTAATTGGGCAAGCATGTGAGTTTGATTATTCTGGTTCCCAGGCTTCTCTGGCGCTCAAAGAAGAAGGAATTACCGTCTATCTCATCAATTCTAACCCGGCAACTATTATGACTGATCCCGTTACTGCGGATCATGTTTTTTTATTGCCCCTTACGAAAGAGTCTATTGAGAAGATCATCAGTGAGAATAACATAGATGCAGTACTTCCTACCATGGGAGGACAAACTGCCTTAAACTTATGTGTGGAGTGTGCCAAGGCTGGATTATGGGATAAATATGGCGTAAAAATAATAGGTGCTGACATTAGTGCTATTGGCAAAGCAGAAGACAGGGAAGTATTCAGGCTACTGATGAAAGAAATCGGATTTGATGTGGCCACTGCAGAAATAGCTAACTCCTTTCTGAAGGGGAAGGAAATAGCACAAAGAATAGGTTTTCCACTGGTAATCAGACCTTCCTACACGTTGGGAGGAAGTGGGGGCGCCTTTGTACATGAAGAGAAAGACTATGATGAGCTGCTCACCAGAGGACTTAAGATCAGTCCGGTTCATGAGGTATTGATAGAAGAAAGTGTATTCGGCTGGAAGGAATTTGAGCTGGAAGTCATGCGGGATTCAGCTGGAAACAAGCTGGTCATATGTACGGTGGAGAATATGGACCCTATGGGGATTCATACAGGAGACTCCATTACGGTAGCACCAGCCATGACCCTGCCTGATACTATTTACCAAATCATGCGTAACCAGGCTTTTCGCATCATGGATGAGCTGGGAGAATTTGCCGGAGGATGTAATGTGCAGTTCTCCGTGGACCCTGCTACCAGCAGAGTAATCGTGATCGAAATTAACCCAAGAGTATCGCGTTCTTCCGCCCTGGCTTCCAAAGCTACTGGATATCCTATAGCCAGAATAGCTGCCAAACTGGCGGTGGGATACAGACTGGATGAGTTGCCTAACCAAATCACCAAAAATACATCGGCCTTCTTCGAGCCTACGCTGGACTATGTGATTGTGAAGATTCCTCGCTGGAACTTCGACAAATTCCACGGTTCAGATCCTGAGCTGGGTCTACAGATGAAGGCGGTAGGAGAAGTGATGGGTATAGGAAGAAGCTTCAATGAAGCCCTCCAGAAAGCTGCCCAGTCTCTGGAAATAGGGAGAAACGGCATGGGCGCAGATGGAAAAGAGCTGCATGATCTGGAAAGCATCATGTATAGCCTTAAGCACCCTTCTGCAGAAAGGATCTTCCACGTAAAAGATGCCATGCACCTAGGGATTCCTATCAAGGATATTCACGCCACTACCCGCATAGATATGTGGTTCCTCCGCCAGATAGAGTATCTGGTCTCTCTGGAGAAAGAAATCAGTCGCTTTGAACTGGCCAACTTCCCTAAAGACCTCATGGAAGAGGCGAAGAGAAATGGATATGCCGACAGGCAGATTGCTCACCTCATAGGAGCGCTGGAAAGTGAGGTGTCCAAGAAGCGTCATGAGCTTGGCGTGAAGCGTGTGTACAAGCTGGTGGATACTTGTGCCGCAGAGTTTGAAGCCGTTACACCTTACTACTACTCCACCTTTGATGATCAGAATGAGAGTATCGTAAGTGATAAAAAGAAGGTAGTCATCTTCGGATCAGGGCCTAACAGAATAGGTCAGGGGATAGAATTCGACTACTGCTGTGTGCACGGCGTATTGGCAGCCAAGGAGATGGGATATGAAACCATCATGATCAACTGTAACCCTGAGACCGTATCCACAGACTTCAACATTGCCGATAAATTATACTTTGAGCCTGTTTTCTGGGAGCACATATATGACATCATCCAGCATGAGAAGCCTGAAGGGGTCATCGTGCAGCTTGGTGGACAGACTGCCCTAAAACTCTCGGAGAAGTTGGACAGATTTGGGATTCCTATTCTGGGAACCAGCTTTGACATGATGGACATGGCTGAAGACAGAGGAAGGTTCTCTGAACTGCTGAAAGCACTCAAGATTCCTTATCCTAACTTTGGGGTAGCGGAGAATGCGGCCCAGGCTGTAGAAGTAGCCAAGTCGGTAGGATATCCAGTGCTGGTGCGTCCTTCCTACGTATTGGGAGGTCAGAGCATGAGAATCGTGATCAATGATGATGAGCTAACAAGGCACGTTATCAAGATCCAGAAGCAGATGCCAGGTAACAGGGTGCTCATAGATCACTTCCTGGATGGAGGGATAGAAGGAGAAGTAGACGCCATCAGTGATGGGGAAGACATTTACCTGATAGGACTGATGGAACACATAGAGCCTGCAGGCATACACTCTGGGGATTCTATGGCTGTACTACCTTCCTTTGATCTAAGTGAGAAAGTCCTAAAGGACATAGAAGAATACGCCCTAAAAATAGCCCAGGCCCTAAAGGTAAAAGGCTTGATCAACATTCAGTTTGCGGTAAAGGATGAACAGGTGTACATCATTGAGGCTAACCCAAGAGCTTCTCGTACAGTGCCATTCATAGCCAAGGCCTACAAAGAGCCTTATGTGAACTTTGCCACCAAGTTGATGCTGGGTACCCATAAGGTGAAGGACTTCAAGTTCAAACCCAACAAAAAAGGGTACGCCATCAAGGTGCCTGTATTCTCCTTTGATAAGTTCCCGAATGTAGATAAGAACCTGGGACCAGAAATGAAGTCAACCGGAGAAAAGATCTACTTCATTGATGACTTGAAGGATCCATTCTTCGTGAATGCATACAATGAGAGAAATATGTATTTGACTCGCTAGGAGTCATAGGATATATAAGAAAATAGGCAGCTATCTGTAAGGGATAGCTGCCTATTTTTTTTATGCTTCTGGCTGATCTAGAAGGATTAATTTTCATCGAAAGACAACTAATTCATACACTTCTCTAAACAGTACCCAGCACTAAAGTACTGGGCTCCTAGATTTTTATTAGCCCACCATTTCAATGGTGGGGATCAGGAATTTCCATTTAGAGAGAAAAGTTTAGCATAGAAGTCTGTTGCTTTAGCAGTTCAATATCTTCCGATATCGAGGTATTTGATAGTGGGAAGGAGGCGGAATATGTATCCGAAAGTTATTTTAGTTGAATAAAACGGAATATTCATCTTTACAAGATAATTTAATTGACTTTATAACCAAATTTCGTATTTTCTTTAAAAACAAAACAAACTAAAGATATGTTTTCAGGACCTGTTGTTGCAATTGGCATAGGTATCATTTTAACAGCTGCCATCATAGCATTAATCACACAAGGACTTAGGCCTTTCCCACCTCTGAGATCTCCTGTTTTCCGCAAATTAACACCCAAACTGGAATAGTTGAGCAAGTACTTTCTGCTCCTTTTTCAGGAGTAGGACCTTAGCGATTTTCTGTTTCGTATTAGGTGTTATGATTTCAATTTCGAAGATGCTTTGTGCGAT
>JBCDBC010000294.1:0-6331 GCA_039184535.1 Bacteroidota bacterium
AAAGCTCTGCGTCCCTTCAGGTACATTCTCCCAGCTAAGTTGGGGAGAGACATTTTCTCCTGTACATCCGAAGCCATTAAATACTTCCTTCAAGCTGGCCTGACCGGATACATCTGTACTTTTGAGGGTAAAGGTTTGGGCAGATAATAGCCCGTTAATCAATAAGGTGATTGTGATAAGAATTGCCTTTTTCATAATGAATCAATGTTAGTATGAAGGCAAATCTATGGCCTTAAGGCCCTAAAGGGTTATCCCATTCAGGCCAAGCATTGTGGCAAAAAGCTCAAATGTTAGTACTGAGGTAATGGCTGGGGGGTTGGCCAAATTCCTTCTTGAAGGCTTGAGAAAAACTAGAGAAATTCTCAAAACCTGCATCCATATACAGTTCTCCAGGACTCACATGATTCTCCACCAGTTCCTTTCTGGCTTTTTCGAGGCGTTTTCGCTGGAACCACTTGGCAGGTGAGGCATCATAGGTTTCTTTGAACTTACGCTTAAAGGTGGACACACTCATATGACAGAGAAAAGCCAACTCATCCAAACTAAGTCTGTGGTAAGCATGCTTGCTTACTACCTGTTGTAAATGACCTTTATGATTTGTAGCCGAGTCAGCTAATAAAAAGTGCAGGACTCCCTTTCCTTCTTTCTGGATAAGATAGAGCAGCATCTCTTCCAGCTTAACCTTCATTAAGTCTCCGGAATAAATACCGGAAGCATAAAGCGCCCTAAGAGAACTTACAAAATGTATAAGAACCTTATCAAGTTTAAATACCAGGAATTCACTCTCCTCCTTTTCCTCAGCTTTCCAATTATGCTTTTCAGCCAACTCTCCTAACATCTCAGCTTGAAAAAAGAACAACAGGCTTTCATAGTTCCCTTGAAGAGACAGCCTCTCCGTCATCAAACATCTGCCTGCTTTGAGCAGTAAAAAGTGGGAAGGAGATAAACTAGCTACTTTCTGTGCATGATGAATTCTTTTCTTCCCCTCTTGTAGAAAACTAAAGATGAATCCCTTTATCTCAACTTTACTTTTTTCAATAGAAGAGGTACTTCCATACAGCTTACAGAATGGATCTCTTCCAGAAAGGCTAGCATCTTCCTTCAGAAAGTGTTCTGGTAAACGAAATATATCTTCTTCCATCCGCCTTGATCTGAGAGTTAGCTGTATGAGTTCTATATCTGTGGTTCTGAGTATTATTACCCTGGGGCTTTCCTCACTAGCCCTACTCCAAGCGTTAGTAAGCTAATAACTAATAGCCCTGCGCCAAGATACAGAATTACGATCAACCCATTTGGCTGGGTAAGTCCAGTTCCTAAGGCTGAAAGAAAAAAGCCTCCACTAATGAGGATGGCAGACATGGGAAAGCCTATCCGAATCACCCACAGACCAGCAGGGGGTAGCTGGGCATAATCCGAAAAAAATAAGGCGACCAATGAAAAGAGAATCAACACGCCAGCATGTGCATGTCCGGCCCTAAACATAGTATGCTGGAAGTCTGTCCATTCTCCCTCTGGAATAGCTCCTGTCAGAAAACTCAATAAAAAAATCCCGCCGTATAGAATGGCTGGGACACTTAATATAGTAAGTCCACAGAAACGTCTTGTAATCTCCTTCATGGGATTTGCCTTTCTAACAAGTAGCCCTTTTTGAAGAGAAAAGACAAACGAAGAGATGAGTCCCCTAGAATATTAACTTCTTCTACTATTCCACTGTTTCTCCAAACTGGTCTATCATATCATAAAGATCGATACTAGCTTTAGGGTCAGGACCCCAAACATTTTCCTTTTGTTCTCCCTCTGTGACAAATAGAATAAATAACCAGATGAGACCTATAACAGGGATAAAAACAACTAATAAAAACCATCCACCCTTCCCTACATCATGAAGTCTTCTAACAGCCACAGCCAAACTGGGTATGAATAAGACGAGTCGATACAACAAGTATACTGTCCCATAAATCCCCAAATACATCTTACTATCAAGTAGATAGTCTGTAACTCCTGCCCCTACTCCTATCATTAAATCGAATAGCCTAAACATCCAATATTCTTTCCTTCTAGCTCTTCCAGAGAAGTCAGCATATTGGCGAATAACTTTTAGGTACCATTCCACACCAAGGAAACTACTAATTAAATTGAGAAGGAATTTTTCAAGTAAATTAAATCAAACAACTAACTTCAGATACACCTATCCAATATTTGTAGTATAGCTAACTCCTTGAGACCCTTTGTTTCAAAACAGATCTATACATAGACTTTTAACGAATAAAGATATGCCTCTTACCTACACTAGTTTCCACAAAACCCTTATAGCTTAAGGCTGATTTTTGAAGCAAGTTAAAAGATGCTTTATTTTCCTCATGGGTAGCTATAGAAATGCACTTTCCCCTTAGGCCTTCCCACGCTAGTACATTTTGTAAGGCAGCTCGCGCAATACCCTTTCTCCTGTAAGAAGGTCTGACACCATAGCTGATAGCTACTTCTTCCTCATTCAGATTGTGAACAGCTATGAAACCTGCAAACTCCTCTTCTCTTATGATGGACCAATATCTGGCTGTATCCTCTTGTGTGGATTGGATATTTCTCCTGATTTTCTCCAGGCAATCTGCTTTAGACTTAGGCCCAGAATCTGTCAAAAAATACCAGGTAGCAGGATCTGAAAGAATCTCAGCATAGCCTGATGCATGAGATTCCTCCATATCTGCCAGAAGGATTTCAGGGTCTTCCATGCTTCATAATTCTTCTAAGAAGATACATAAATAGCAGAGAATTTCCTTTAGGGTGTAAGCTGGAAAGGAATGGTTAGGGGCAGGTGATCTGAAGTACTTATTCTCAGGAAATACTGACCGGCAGCTAAGGTATGTAGCTCCCATTGGATGGTTTCTCCTTGCACTTCCGCTATCTCCCTTTTTCCTAATACGCTTCTTCCCTGAAGATCCAGAATTTCGCATTCCACTGTTGAAGAAAGTTCGGATGTGATACTCAGGTTTAATAAACCAGAGCTAGGATTCGGAAAAGCTCTTACCGACAGCTTCTCCTGAAAATCTTTAATTGAGGTGGTAAGAGAAATCTCAATAGGCTGCTGAAAGCCCTGGGATAGCATGACTCCATTCTTTCTTGCAGTGGAAATAACTAGATCTCCTACACTGTAAGTGAATTGCTCTAAGGTTCCACCTGTGCTCCCTATCATGTAGGCGGATATGCTTTGGGCATGCATGAGGTGAGAAAGTCCAATCAAACATAGCCCTATGGTTAAGATGATTTTATATTTCATGTTAGTTAGCTGTTAGTATTCGAAAGTGATTTTTTAGATGATCTCCAGTATACCTACCTACCTGAATGAGGTATCTATTGTAGGGACGAAAAATCTTTCGTCCACCACATTAACTAACCGTTTCCTTCTATCATTCTGGTAAGAGCTGCATAACCCACCTCTATCTCTCCTCCCCAGAAGAGATTTACCCGCGACGCCTACAATTTAGACTTCCCATTCAAGGTCGTTGAGGCTCTCGAAACGACATGGCTTACTGGAACAATTTATCCCTTTGAGAACCTCAGGGATCTTCCTCCTCTGAGCTAAACAATTTCAAATGATGATCAAAATCTACTCTCCTTGAACTTGGGCGGAGAGGGTGTTCACAAGTGCTTCTAGCTGACTTAACCGACCCGTCAGTTCTTCTATGATTCCCTCCTGTCTGATTAACATCGCCTTCTGGCTTTCTATGGTCTGTTGCTGCTCCTGGGTAGCGGAGATCAGGAAAGGGATGAGGCCTACATAATTCACCGCTGTAAACTCAAAGCCTTCATGAAGGGCCGTACTATCTCCTGTAGCATAAGCATGATAGGAGGTTTTGGTTAGTTGCGGCAGAAGGGCCTCCACCTCCTGGGCAATGAGTCCGTACTGCTCTCCTTCCGGAAGGCTCATGTGCTGCCTACTTTGCTTATCATACTGAAAGGAAGAAGGACGAAGGGCCATTACCTTTTCTAGGCCCTTTCTGAGGGGTTGGATATTCTTCTTTAGCCTGCGGTCGGAAGGCAAGTAGCTTCCTGTGCTAAAGACGTTTCCGTCTGCATAGACAGCATAGTCAAATCTATTGGACCCTGCGCTTCCCCAAATTCCATAGTTGGCCTGTTTCCCACCAATGGCTGTTCCCCTCACCCCTACTGCCAAGCCCACCTTACTGGCGGTACCAAAGGCTTCGGAATTTATACCAACCATATTATAAGTCTCCGTCGAATTGAAACCCGTTCCTTCAATCGTATTGTAGATCCCGTAGAAGGTCCCAAAGCTATTTGTCTCGCCTGCAATAAAGTTTATGTTATTCAGGCCGATGGCTTCTCTTAGGCTAACTATACCAAGATTTCCATTTATGTTTACCTGTCCTCCTGATTTATTTTGCTTATAGGGTTTCATCCTGAGTACCGTATTTGTTACAATTGAGTTTTCCGGATTATCATTATCAAAACCAAACAGAAAAAATGAGTCATCATCAGCTGCGTTTGCCCTTCCTTCTATGTACCAATGCTTTCTTATCGAGTTTTTACCGAAGGTAAGTCGGGATCCACTCTCCTCTTCTGCTGTAAGTTTCAGGTGCCCTTGATCTGAGGCAGGTCCTATTATTTCCATTCGTGCGCCAGGATCGCGTACTCCAATTCCTACATTCCCTTGACGGTTGATGTTGAAGGTATTCCCTATGGTATTATGAGAAATGCTAAAGCTAGCAGAAGAAGAAGCACTCTCTGTATACATGGACCAGTAGTTCTCGTCTGGTGAACCGTCAAAGATGGTGAGAGTTTTTCCACTATCATCCGTTCCGCTCAGCTTAAGCTGCCCGTAAGCATTAGGGGTAAAGTCATCCTTTAGAATAGCCTGATCCCTGATATGTAATTGGGCGGTAGGATTGCTAAGGCCAAGGCCTATTCTATTAGGGAAGAATATTCTCCCACTTGTATCTGCTTCCTGCCAGGGAGATACAAATTTATCCAGGCTGATAGTCCCATCTACTTTGGTTAGACGTAGACTGTTATTACTCTGGTTAAAAAGGAGGGTCTGAATTTCATTAGTACGGTCAGCATCTCCCTTTTCTAATTCTTCTCCAGCTACAGACACCCAATCTCCTCCATCCCACTGCAACACGTCCCCCACTCTGGGTGCGTCAAAATCTACATTCTGTAAGTCCTGCAACTCCATATCAGTAGCTACCTTGGCATAAGGAACGCCCTCAAACAGGGTCGTATCCACTGGTTCTCCATCTATTTCTACCATTAAGTAATAGTTCCCCTTCCCCCAATCTATTACATCAAAAGGATTCCCATTCGATTCTCCTTTTCCTATGGTAGCTTGTACCAGTCCCAGCGAATTGGTTTCTGTATTATGTGTCTCCACATAACGCGGACCTATTCCAGGGCCTTGAAGGGTAATTTCAAAGCCAAGGGTAATTTTCTTATTCGGCATAGGGTTTCCGGCATCATCTCTGACTACAGCCTGAAAGTGGAAGCCTTGGGTACTTTGGCCCATTAGTGAGGTTGAAAAGACTAAGCCTATGAATAGAAGTACATAAATGTAGAATTTCATGTTATTGCTTAATTAAGGTTGAGGGAGGCAGCTTTTGTGCTTAAGGTGGGATAAAACTATTCAGCAGTTTTTGACTAAAAATCAGGTAAAAGCCCTATTTTAGAGAGGACCTGAGGATAAGAGGGGAGAAACAGCCACCACACAAGATCTTATGTACATGATAAAAGCTCTTTTATCACACCTCACCGTATTTCTTTTATTCTGCCTTTACGCATTTGGCCAAACAGAACTGGACTCCGTTTTACTCTCCCTGGAGCAGGAAGAAAAAAATGAGGCCGCCATTCTTGCCCTGTACGATTATCTGTATTCCATTGAACTGGAGGAACCTGAAAAAGCCTATAGACTTTATGGAGCTGGGAGTAAACTCAGTAATGAGATAGGGTATGAACTAGGTCGGGCTAAGGGAGTAGCCTATCAGGGCGCTATCCACTATAATCAGGCAGAATGGGAAGAGGCGTTAGAAAAATATTTCGAATCCTTAGGTCTGGTAGATACCAGCCTAGAACTGAGACATAAGGCTGCTATGTTTAATAACATAGGGAATGTCTACAATATGAAGGGAGAATTTTTCACTGCTTTGGATTATCTCCAAAAGGCCAGCCTTCTATTTGAGGCAGTGAATGATACCTTCTCCACCATCATTAATAAAAATAATACAGGTAGTCTTTTTATGAGAACTATGAACCCTGTATCAGGTAAAAGAGTATTGAATGAAGCCCTAGCGCTAGCTAAAGTAGTAGGGGACCCTTACTTCTT
>JBCDBC010000295.1:0-6319 GCA_039184535.1 Bacteroidota bacterium
GAACAGCCTATTCATCACTAATGGCAAACCTTACAATAGCTCTACCCTGACTCCCATCTGGGAAGGATACCTTGTATGTCACATCTACCAGACCGAGGAAAACTCTATCTGCTTGATAGGTAATCTTCTGATCATCCGTTACAGTTGCAGACCCAAAAGCAGGATCGATCTCAATTTCAAGATCATTAGCTCCTTCGGCATCATTAGCCAGTACATCTACTGTGATACTCTGACCAGGTTGGATGATACCTCCTCTATCATACACGGCTCCTTTTTCGGAAAGTGGATAGCCCACTCTGGTGGTTACTGCAACGGAAAATGTACGCTCATAGCTTTCTGTACCACTCTGGATATTCATTCTAAAGCGGTCAGAATCAATAGAAGTCCTTGCAGGAAGCTCATACCTGGCTAGGCTCTTATCCAGTATCTCTACTGCACCTGCCTCTGGTGCTTGGTCCAATTGGATAGTGGCATTTTCTAGCAGATTTACCCCCTCCAATAAGTCGATAACAATGGGTTCTCCAGGGACAGCAAAAAGGCTTACCTCAGAAAGCTGTTCCAAGGAGCCCTCAGGAAGTACATCCTCTTTCACCTGCTCACAAGCCGTGAGAGAAATCCCTAGTACAAGGATTAGCGATACAAAAGGACGTAGGAATGTTGAACACACACGTTTGATCATAATGTTGAAATTATTGAGTTGTCTATCTGTAATAAAGACAGCATAACTCCGCCAGATGTTAATTATATCAAGAGAAAAAGGTGTAGGGCAGAAGAAACTAGAGGGTGAGTAGATTTGCTTTAGATGTTCCTTCTTTAACCTAATTACCTTAGATGTAAATGAGAATATTCACCCACCACCTCCACAAAGGCTTCCATAGGGGCAATATTTACATCCGTCCCCGTCTTTACTTTGAGTAAAATCTTTGGAGAAGATGTCTTCTGTAATGGCTATAAGGTAATTCTCGAAGGTTTGAAGGATTTCTGGGGGAAGATATTGTCCATTATTAAGGTAACTCACCCCTTTTTTAATATCTCTCAAGAGGTAGAACCCCACTTTTACGTCGTGGGTAGGGTTTAGCTTTTTATAAAGCAAAGCATATAAGTAACCCTGAAATACTTCTTTGTACTTCCCATCCCTAAATTCTGACTCTAGCGCCTTCCTTTCATTTAGGGTAGCCCTACCTGTTTTGTAGTCAAGAATTCTGTAGGTACCATCGTGAATGAGCATATCAACTCTGTCATAGGTGCCATTCACTTTAATATCTCCCATGGAGGTGCTTATGGCTACAGCCTGGTTGTGTTCTTGCTCTAGCGCATGGATTTGGTAGGCAGCAGTTTCAGGTTTGCTAGTTAGTTCATCAATATCTATCTGGAGAATTTTCTCACATAACTGCTGAATGGTTTTGTGGAAAAGATAGTTATTCCCTTTTTGGAGGTCTCGGGGTGAGATACCCAGTTTCCCTAGTGCCTGATTGACCGTCCGGGGGATCTGTTTTTTAAGGCCTTCAAGGTTTTCCGGCTTCACTTCCCTCCCTGAAGCGCAAATAGGTTCAAGAAGCATATCCATGGCATCATGCAGGGCTGATCCAAAGGTATTGGCCTCCATACTTTCCTCCAGCACATCAGGTTCTTTTATTTCTGCTATGTACTTAAAATAAAACTGCAGTGGGCACTGAATGTAGGTGGTAAATGCTGTGGCAGATAAAGACCTATTTCCTGCGGGCCCATACTTAGCCATGAGTTTCTCCTTAACCGCATCTGTGTGGGGAATATGGATGGGCGGAATAGTGGCGAAGTGGGGCGGAAAAGATACCTCCTGTTCGTCTAGGTGAATGTGATCATTATCGCGGAAATAGTGGAAAATCTGTCTGATGAATCTGCTTTTCTCACCTGAATTCCCGCCTTCATTTACACTGGTATTATAAATGAGATAAACTGTGCTGGCCCTTCCCAGGAGTCGGAAAAAGTGATAGGCAAAAATGGCATCTCTTTCCTCATAGGTCGGCAGTTGGAAGCCCTTTTTTAGGTTGTAAGGGATAAAGCTGTAAGAGGTACTGCTGTTGGGGAGCTTTCCTTCATTGACTCCCAGAACGTAAAGCGTCTCAAAATCCAGGGTTCTGGTTTCCAGAAACCCCATGACCTGCATACCCTTTAGCGGTTCTCCTTCAAAGGGGATTCTGGCAGTCTGAAAACTCTCTCGTAGCATTCGACAGAAAGCTACCAGTGATAGGTCCGGTTCATACTCTTTTAGGAGATCTGATAATTCTCTCCAAATCAGTAGTAGCTTATAGCAGTACTCAGCCTCCAGATTGAGCTTTCTACTTTGCATATCATCCAGCAAGGCAGAAAAAACTTCCTCTACATATTCTTCTGCCTTTTCATAGCTTTTGGGAACCGTACAGATAAGCTGTATGAGTTCTGGCGTATCGTCTGTTTGAAATTCTTGTTCAGAAAGAACGAGCTTATTTTGTTTGTGTATAGCTGATACAAAAGATCGCAGCCATTTTTTACTTTTTTCTTGGGTTTCAAGGTATCCCTTCAGAAAGGGATTTTGAAGGAGAGAAAGTACTTCCGAATAACCTATAATAGTTTCTCCATTCTCCAGCTTACTATTCCGCAGAAGCTGAATGATGGCCAGCCACAACTGGCCCGTAAGTGAAAACTTAATTGGAAAGCCCATGGTGATGTTGAGGCTTTTTACTTCCTCCGGTAAGGCATGTAGGACTGGAAAAAGCAGTTGCTCATCACCCAGAACGATGGCATGTTTCCTGAACTCTTCCTCTTCAAATTCTTCTGAATCCAGTATGCTCCCTAAATAGCTTGCCTGACTTACCTGTAAAGGAATCCCTCTTATGTGGATGTGCTTCTCCCCGGAGTTAAGCATATCTGTAATAATGGGAAAGCTATCCAGCTCTTTCCACTGCTGGTGATATGCCTGTATGAATTTTCCGGGCACAGCCATAGGGGCTTTGCCTTTGGGAGAATCACTGAAGTAAGACCTGTCTACATCCCAGTAAATACAGGCTCTCTTTTCTCGCAGGAGGCTATCAATAATTTTGTATTCGGATAAACTGAGTGCATTGAATCCTACAAAGAGGATGTTTTCATATGGGAGGATGTGCAGTGGATCTTCCGCCAGATTATCTGCCAGGATTCTATAAGCCTGTCCATCATAGGCATATCCTTTCTGACTCAGTCTTTCAGCATATCTGTGATAGAGTTCCTTGAGAATGTCCCAAATTTTCAGAAAGGTATCCTGTAAATCAGTTCCCTGATCTTGTTCTTGATGGATGGAAGACCAAAAGAGTCTGACATATTGCCTGATCACTTCCGGCTCCGTAAAGAGGGCTTCTATCTCCCGTAGGTCCTTGACATTGGTGAATAGCTGGTCTGCATCTACCAGATATTTGTCTACCTCATCAAAGTCTTTTAGGAGTAATTCGCCCCAGGTATAGAACTGTTCAAAGCTCTCATGCCAGTCGGGATCTCCCTCCTTCATGAGCTGGTAATAGGTCTGATATAGCTCAAATACCAGTCGAAGGGTTTCTGGAAACTGCCTGTGGGAAACAGATCTGACAAAATCCTGAATGGATGAAATGATAGGTAGCCAAATGGCCTCCTGGTAAGTGTTCCTGAAGGCATCTTTTAGAAAAACCTCAGACCTGCGGTTAGGTACTATGATGGCTAATTCTCCTATAGCATTCCCATACCGCTTATGGATATCTTCTACAACTATCTCCAGGAATGACTTCTGCATGGGCTGATGCTTTGTCCTTGAAAATACACATGATTTATTATTTTCACGTCTTTCTTCGAGGAAGACACGAAAAATAAATTCTGAGACACACATCCATCTTCTTATGCAGCATTTTGGTTAAAAAAGTAGACCTTAATAAAAGAGTAGAACGCCTATGAGATACTACATGATAGTTTTGGTAGGTATGCTCAGCTTACTGAGTGCCTGCCACACCCCCTATGCAGTGATTCGTCAGCAGCCCACCCAAGCTGATGCCGTTTGGTATCAGGGAAAAGCGTTTGTATCAGAAGAGAATGAACAAGTCCAACTGGTAGTAGCTTTTGAGCAGCAATGGGACAGGAATCTTATCTACGAACTAGAGATTAAGAATACTGGTCCTGAGCCTATTATCGTAAGCCCGGAACACATGTATAGCATGATGAGCCCGGGACCTGATATCATTTCTAATGAGATCATCCATGCAGTTAACCCAGAGGCAGAACTTCTGGCTTTGGACGCTGCCCTTTCCAGAGAAAGAGCCTATATAGCTAATAACAGAACTGCTTCCCTAATAGGAACAGTAGCCAATACGGTGGGAGCTGTTACGGCAGATACTCCTGAAGAAGCTCAGTATTATGAGAATGAACAGTTAGACCAGAATACCTGGGATGCGAATGAAGAAGCCGCTTTTCAGGCTAATAGTACCAGTCTGAATGACCAGAAAAATCTCTGGCAGTATGATATGCTGAGAAGGACCACCCTGCAACCAGGTGAATCTATTCATGGAAGAATAGCCATACCATCTAGAAAGGTAAGCGCTTATAGCATCCTTCACTTCCCTTATGGAGAAACGCCCATTAAGGTCCCTTTTGCACAGACTATTCATCAACCCTAAAAGAATATGAAACAGAATGTACGATTGCTGATTCCCGTATTGCTACTTGTCATCTCCTGTTCTCCCAGCTATCAGGTCTTTACTCAGCAGGCTGCTCAACCCCTGGAAATTGATGGAAAAACCATCTACCATGCCATTGTGGAGAATGAACAGCTTCGGTTGCAGGTAACCGCTGAAAAGTCTATAGAAGATCTGATGGCCTATGAGGTGTATGTGAAGAATACAGGAGATAAAGATATCCTCATTGACCCAACTTCCTTTTATGTGGAACCCCTCCACCTGAATGGAGATCCTGTGGCCTATGAGGAGGGTTCATTCCGCCACCATGCTTATGCAACAGACGAACATCTTCAGATGCTGGAGAAGAGAATGAAGAAGTACAGATCCCGCTTTACGGGCTACCAGATCATGTCATTCTTTGTAAAGACAGCTACTATAGTAGCCATGGGGACTGCAGAGTCTCAGAGTGAGTGGAATTGGCTGAATGTAGCTTTAGCCTTGGAAGATGGGGCTGATTTCGTAGTAGGGGAGGTGCATTACAATAACATGAATGATCTCTTTGATCGGGCAGATGAGTGGGAGCAGGTAGCGTTGAATAAGCATACTATTTCTCCGGGAGAAGAGAGTTGGGGGATAGTATTATTCCAGATCCAACCTGCAGCAGGACTTAACCGACTCCACTTTCCATTGGGAGATGAGATCCTGTTTGTAGACTTTAAGCAGAATTTACATCTCAAGAAAGGGAAGTAGACCTTATACCGGATTAAAATCCTTTACACAGCGGAAACCTATGTCTGCCTGTCCGAATTTTGGGTCTCCATAGCCTCTGTAGGCAGGGCTTAGGGTTTGGGGGCTTTCCAGCCATGAACCTCCTCTGATCACACGATATTGGCCGCTTTCAGGACCCTTGGGGTTGATTCTGGCGAGGTGGGTTTTACCTTCACGCATAAGCATGTATTCCGGCTGGTAATAATCAAAGCACCATTCCCATACATTGCCACTCATATCGTAAATACCTAAAGGATTGGCTTCCTTTCTACCTACCTGATGTGTACTGAAGTCAGCATTGTCCCTGAACCAGCCTACTTCGTCTGCTTTGTCTGATCCGGCGTAAGTGAATTGTTTTCTCCCAAGTATGCCACCTCTTGCGGCATATTCCCATTCCGCTTCAGTAGGAAGACGTTTATCAGCCCATGTAGCATACGCCATGGCTCCTTCCCAGGAAACACATACTACGGGATCTTCTGCAAAAAAGGGATCTACTACATAGGTGCCCGCAAGGACATTGATTCTGCAATATTCATTGGTGAGCTGGATCCAGTCTGTGATGTAATCGGGGATATCTGAGGTATGATTCAGGAAGGCACAGTATTCCAGGTTTGAGACTTCATACTTATCCATGTAAAAGCTCTTCACCCTTACCCTATGGGGAGCATATCCGTTGGAAGTATTTTTATTATCCCCCATAATGTAGTCCCCTCCACCCACGAATATGTACTGATCCAGATCTATGTCTGTGAGAGAAGCTGCCTTCCAGGCGTTCACATCCAAGGTGCTCCTGCGGGTGGATAGACCTTCTGATTCTTCTGGTACAAGGGGTTGGCTGCGGTACACAGCAGTGGGAGAATCGGTTTCATCCTCCAAACTCCTATAGGTGTTCTGATTAGAATCAGTACAGGATATTTGTA
>JBCDBC010000296.1:0-6302 GCA_039184535.1 Bacteroidota bacterium
ATCTCTTTGATGCTGGAAAGCTCTATTTCCATAAGGTGATTCACTACATCACCTATGAGGATGCGATGAAAGAGCTAAAAGCTTATCTGGATGATGATGCCAGGATTATTGTGGTTTCCGCCTCATTAGATGTATGGGTAAAACCCTTTTGTGATTATTATGACATAGAGTTCATAGGTACCCAGCTTCAGTACAATGCAGGTATATATGAAGGTTCTTTTGCCACGCCTAATTGTAATGGTAAGGAAAAGGTCAAAAGGATTAAAGAAGCTGTTGATATAACTGACTATACGCCAGTCATAGCCTATGGTAACTCTTCAGGAGATAAACCTATGCTTTCTCTTGCAGACGAAACCCATTATAAAGTATTCAAAAAATAAGGGAAGCACCAGGAATGCCCCCCCCTTTAACAAGTATGAACTAGTTTGTGGGGGCCCTTTGAATAAACTTGGTTTTTATGAGAATAGCTGTAATTACGGTAGCCCCTACCCCTTACAGAGACCCTGTTTTTGCTCGACTGTCTGACTTCCAACAAGATGAGGTTCATGTACTCTACAGTACCTACCGCGAACCAAATAGAGACTGGTCCCTCAGCAGATTTCCTGAAAACCATATTTTCCTAAAGGAACGCTACCTGAAAAAGGGAGACGGGATTAACTATATTCATTTTAATCCGGATGTATGGAGTCATCTAAAAAAAATAGATCCTGATGTGATTATCACCCAGGGGTTTAATCCCACTTATCTCATGGGATGGCTATTTAGCGTCATACATGGGAAGAAACACATCATCCTATTTGATGACTGGCTATACCTACAGAATAAACTCAGTAAAGTTCACCTGGCGGTAAGGCGTTTGGTATTTAAGAAGACGCAAGCCTTTGTAGGGCCAGGAAAGCATACTGCTGACTTATACAGGAGTTATGGTTTGTCAGAAGATAGTCTTTTTGATAGCCAGCTTTGTGCTGACGACACCATCTATACCCATAATTTACCGTTGGAAGACCGTCCCTATGATCTCATGTTCATCGGCAGGTTTCACGAGTTAAAGCTTCCTTTCTTCTTCACTGAGGTAGCCAGCAGGCTTGCTGAGAAAAGACCAAGATTAAGAGTATTAGTGATAGGCAGCGGCCCTTTAAAAGAAGCCTTTCTCTCTTCTCTGGAGGAAGCTGGTCTTAACTATGAATACCCTGGTTTTGTCCAGCCAGATCAACTTCCTTCCTATTACGCAAAATCCAAAATCATGCTGTTTACTACAGCACACGATGCATGGGGATTGGTAGCAAATGAGGCCCTGATTAGCGGCACACCAGTCATTTCCACTCCTTACGCTGGATGTAAGGATGATTTGGTGGTACATGGACAAAACGGCTTTATTTTGGACACAGAGGTGGATCAATGGGTAGATCACTGTGAAAAACTGCTTAAAAATGAGGGTTTGTGGAAGAAGTTTTCTCAAAATGGAGTAGCCACCAAAGAGTACTTTAATTATGAGCAGGCTGCTAAGGGGTTATATGCAGCATGTAAGCATGCCTATGCTTCCTAAGGCGAAATAGAGCTCTGAGAGTCCTCTAAACTATCTTCCCTCACTATCTGAGTAATTCTATCTTCCAGGGTGAGTATGCGTCTATACAGCAGCAGGCAGACCATCATCAGGCCCGTCAAGCCTACATATAATATCAGGTCTACCCCTCTTCCAATTCCTAAAAAGTTGGCCAGGTAGGTACTGTAATCAAAAAATAGGATCAAAAATATGCCCGCTACCAATAGGAAGCCAACAAGAAACTGGAATAATTTCCGCCTGGCAAAATGCTTGATCAGTGTGTAGCCTATGCCTGTAATCATAAGGATCAGAATAAATTGAATAGGTTTCATGAGAGTCCTCGTTTGAATATTACTTCCCGGAGAATTTTCATAGCACTTTTTAACCCCTTCCCCTTCTTAAGTGAATAAGGAGTGTAGGCTACGCTGGCAGGAACTTCTGATATACTGAGTCTGTGCTTCTTCACTTCCATGAGGAATTCTGTAGCGTGTCCCATACCATTCAAGCTAAATTGAATCTGCTTGTATGCACGATAGTGCAATGCTCTTAAGCCTATATGGGCGTCGCTCAGCCAAATACCTGTGAAGAGTCCATGGAAGACCACAGCTAGCTTCAGGAGGAGTATTCTGGGAAAGGGAATACTTTCTGAAGAAGAGGGGGATAAAAAGCGGGAACCTTGTACTACATCAGACTTGCCCTGTAGAATAGGCTGTATCAGAGCCTCAATGTCTGCAGCTGCATGCTGCCCATCTGCATCAAAATGTACAATGACCTCTGGCTGATGCTTGCGTGCATACGCCATACCGGATTCCAGAGCGGCTCCCTGCCCTAGGTTGGTCTTATGCCTTAAATAAGTAATCGGGAGCCCTGAAACGGACTCCCGAGTATTATCTGTAGAACCATCATCTATGAGTACCACCTCATACCCATGCTGCAGCACATCCTCTACTGTAGAGCGGATAACTTCTGCTTCATTATAGGTGGGTATAAGCACCCATACTCTGGTTTCTGTTGCCTTGCACATACAGGAAATATACGAGCAATGCTCCTATATTTCCTATCTGTTATTTGTGGCCTATTCTGTTACCAGAAACTTCTGGCCTTTATTTCCTTCTGGTGCTCTCAGCAAGAAGATATAAGGACCAGGTGCCAGGAAGGGAAGGTCAAACTTCTCCTGGATATTTCCCATACCTACATTTCTCTGGATTGCCCACACTTGCTGCCCCAGGTAATTACGGATCTCATAAGTTACCAGTCCGGCTTTCTTGAGGGTATATCCTACTGTAAGCTCCTTACTTTCTGTCAGCGGATTTGGATAGAATATGTCTATTCCTTCCAGATTAGCAATAATACTTACGGTTCCGCTAACCACTACTACCAGGGTATCTGTGTCAGTACCTCCTCTGTTATCAGCTACTGTCAGTACAGCATCGAAGGTTCCCTGATTAGCATACTGATGCTGGACCAGGATGCCAGTCTCTTCTGGTGTTCCATCTCCAAAGTTCCATGTGTATGAGGCTACCGTTCCATCTGGGTCAGAAGAACTACTTGCATTAAACAGTACATTTAGCGGAGCGGGCCCTGTTAGCGTGTCCAATAGGTTATTAGCTGTAAAGCTGGCGGTAGGTAGATCATTAGGCGACTGACCCAGCGTCAAGACCACTGTAGCCGTATCCTTCCCACCATCATCATCCGTAACAATTAACTGAACTGTAAGAGTTCCACCATTGTTATACAAATGGCTAGTGATCTGACCAGTACCCGTATTTCCATCACCAAAGTCCCAATCATAGGAAGCTATGGTTCCGTCGCTGTCAGTAGAGGCCGTAGCATTAAAGGTGATGGTTACCGGTGCTGTACCTGTATCAGGTGTTACTGAGAAGTCTGCTACGGGTAGCTCGTTAGGTGGTGCACTGATGGTAACCACAGTAGTGGAAGTATCAGTTCCACCCAGATTATCTGTAACGATCAGTTGGATTGTAAAGCTACCTTCTTCATCATACAGATTAGTAGCTGTTTCCCCGGTGGCAGTTTCGCCGTCCCCGAAGTCCCAAGCATAGCTTACAATGCTTCCATCTGCATCCGTAGATCCACTTCCGTCAACAGCAACTTCTATTGGTGCTATTCCACTGGTAGGATTAGCTGTAAAAGCAGCTGAAGGCTTTCCATTTACCGTTACAGAAACGATGGACGAATCAGAAGATCCCTGATCATCTACTACAATTAATTTCACATCAACTGGCCCAGCAGCGGTGTAAGTATGCTCTACCATCATTCCTGTCGCCGTAGTTCCATCACCAAAGTCCCAGCTGTAGCTGGCTATGGTTCCATCTGCATCAGAACTAGCACTAGCATCAAAGGTAGTTACTGTTTCCGTTACAGGTGGATTAGGCGCTATGGTAAAGGAAGGAACAGGAAGCGCATTTGTGATGATAGTAAACTCCTGTGTAGCAGTCGCTCCATCATTATCTGTTAGGGTAAGTACTGCCGTAAAGGTTCCTGAACCCGTATAAATGTGACTCGTAGTCTCTCCAGTTCCACTATTTGTATCCCCGAAGTCCCAGGCATAACTGGTGATAGTACCATCTATGTCCACAGAATTACTTGCATCAAAATCTACTGTTAAAGGAGCTGGCCCCTGTAGCACACTAGCAGTAGCAAATGGCCTTGGAGGATAATTATCAGGCTCATCCAGGGTGAAAGTGAAAGTAGCTATCCCTATTCTTCCACCATCATCTGTTACAGTAAGAGTAGTAGTATATTCCTGTCCTAGGAAGAACAGGTGCTCAACTACTGCGCCTGAAGAATCAGAATCTCCATCTCCAAAGTCCCACTTATATTTCACAATGGTCCCATCTGCGTCAGAAGAATTAGATGCGTCCAAGGTAATGGTCTGAGGAGCTTCCCCTGATGAAGGGTCAGCGGTAAAGGAAGCTACTGGATTAATGTTAGCTGGCACACTACAATTAGTAGCTGCTCCGCCTGTACCTGTAGGTAGGGTACCATCCTTAGTGATGAAGATCTTGTCCAGTAGGGCACCATCCTCTCTGTAAGTAATATACAGAGTATGTGCTCCTTCAGATAAGCTATAAGTTACCTGAGGATCACCTGACAGGTCATCATTAACCACTTCATACCAGGTAAATAGATTTCCTGGAGTAGAGTTATTCCACTTAATCCATTGTCCATCATCTACCTTCAACCAGAATGAGTCATCATCTGAATTAGGTAACTGGGCTCTTGCAAAAAGTTTATAGGTAGCCCCTTCAGAAACTGAGAAAGGATAAATAATCCAATCTGCTGTATCAGAGGGAGCTTCATTCAGGCTTCTTCCATCAGGGTGAGTAACATAAATCTGGCCTGAAGCAGCAGCATCCTGGATAATTCTCCAGTTCTGTCCTACCTGTCCACATTCTGCTTCTAGCCACACGTCAGTACCTGCAGCAACTTCTTCTACAGTTATTACCTGAGTAGTTCTTGAAGTATCATTCTCATTATCTACCACAGCAAGTACCACGGTATAGGAACCAGTATTCTCATAGGTAAAAGAGGTAGTAACTCCAGTGGCTGAATCTCCTGTCCCAAAATTCCAAATATAAGCTGAGATAGTCCCATCACTATCTGAAGATCCTGAAGCGTCGAAATCAACTGTAAGAGGAGCTGGTCCGGTTGTAGCACTAGCAGAAAAAGCTGCTGTAGGAGGCTGGTTTTGTACCGCACCAAAGGTGAATGATTCAGCAAAATTGGCTGTAGCATTATCCACCAGTCCACTTCCTCTGACTGCAGCTCCAGCAGCCGTATAAATGGTATTATTATAAAGGAAAGCACCAGTACCATGTCTTCCCTGATTCATAGGAGTCATAGTAGACCAAGTGTTAGTAGTGCTATTAAATACCTCTACTTCTGTGTGAGCATTGGACTGGTTTCTACTTTCCCCTCCCATCACCAGCACACTATCACCCTTCACAACCACAAAAGTTCCTGCTCTTTCAGTAGGCAAGTCACTCTCATTACCTAACTGAGTCCAGGTCCCAGCAGTGAAATCATAAATCTCGGTGTCTACAACTGGATCCTGATGGATACCGTTAGGTCCGTTTGCATTGGTGCGTCTACCTGCAGAAACAATAAGTTTATCTCCTATAACTGCAGCCTGAAAATGATCTCTGGCCTGAGGAGCATCTGCAAGTGTGGTAAATATTCCCGTATTAGGGTCAAATTCATCTAGCCAAGCAACATGTCCTGATTCATGTCCATTCTGGGCTCCACATACTACGTATATTTTCCCATTATAAAGTACCGCTCCTGCTGAACCTCTACGTCTTGCTGCCGGAATCACAGGCCCAGTCTCCCAGGTGTCATTAGCAGTATCATAGATATAAACCGAATCAACAGGGGTTTCATCTGGGAAACCTCCTTCAAATCCACCTATCAGGTAAACTTTAGTTCCTATGACTACAGGTTGAGCATGGTGTATTTGCCTCACCATCTCTGGCCCTTCTGTCCAAGTGTCATTAGAAAGATCGTAAATTGTGATGTTGCAATTGCCGCTTTCTCTTCCAGGAAACAAATATCCTTTTCCATTTACTTCTGCAAATGCGGACTCATGTGATTCGCAAGGTACATTTCCACTATAAGGTCCAAGGCTCTGCCAATTTTGTGCGGACGTCGGTAAGTAAGTCCATAGCAAGAAGGCACACAATATTAATCTCGCTGGCATAAGAGCTCGTAGCCGATTAATGCTAATTGTCATAATGTGTAC
>JBCDBC010000297.1:0-6259 GCA_039184535.1 Bacteroidota bacterium
AGAGATCTTGGGCATGTTTTAAAATCTTGAAATCTAGGTAAATAATAATAGTAAGAATACGCTAACTCATGAAGAATCCCGGTGCTATAACTCCCGCGAAAGTATCGTTCACTACCTGGCAGGAATGGAGAATGTCCTTCTGCCAATTCGCTTTCCAGCGGTTATCATTTATTAGTTTCCTCCTCCTATTCAGTTTTTGCTTTCTCATCTTAAGTCTGAAAGCTACCGTTCTGGGCTTTATCATTCAGCCAGACTGGCTTTGGTTCTATATAGTAGGGTGTTTACAGCTAGCTGTATCTATTAGCATCCTCATTTCTTACCGTGCTATGCCTAAGTTCCTTCGCTGGTTTGGGAGGAAGCTCCGTAAGAGCATGAATTCTATAGGACACTTTCCTTCTCAGGCAGCAGAAGATGCCTACCTGGAAGAGTACATGCTATTTATCTAATTGTCTTCCTGGATCTCTTTTTTAGGGTCAGATTTTCTTCTGTTCCCTTTTACCTCAAACTGAGCTTAGGTAGGCCTGTACTTCTGACTTATACCCGCTTCTTGAGGAAAATGGCTGTAAGTGGCAATGTTATCGCGACTCTATTCTCCTTTTTAAGGCAGTATTTACCTGGCCATATACTACTTCCAGCGGAGCAGGGTCCCAAAAGTGAACGCCTATCCCTCTGTATTCTTCATGGATAGTAACCTTAGTACTATTCTTAACTGATTCCAGCATATACTTATGATCAAAAGTCAATAGACCTACTCTTCCTCCAACCTGATTTAGGAGCTGGCCCTCTTTCATTTCTTTAACTGTGGCTAGAATATCATAAGACTTATCTTCATTCTGCTTAAAGTCATACAGTATGGTCTCTCCTTCTATTAAGTCGCCTTTCTTTACTGTTATAGCTGGATTCCACTCTGCATACAGATCAGTGTCTATGATCACCGCCCAGACCTCTTCAGGACTAGCCGCTATCATTATCTCATGATGCACATGTTTATGTCCCATTACTGCCAGAATTAGGCCTAGCAATAGGAAAACTGAGAGGATCATTAGCACTTTTATCATCTACTAAAGATGGTGATTCTATGCTGGAACTACAATTTGATGCTATGTAGGCAGTGTATGGAGAAGAATAATATGACTGATAGAAAAACCAAAATAGGCTGCCAGAGAATCTCTGACAGCCTTTCATGCATGATTAAGTGCAAACAAAATAAACAGCCAATTCTTACTTTTTGATCAGTTTAATGGCTCCGGGATTCCCTTCTCTTGTCATTAGGAAATACATCCCTGGAGCTTGATGGTCCAGATTTATTTTATTTTCTCCCGTCAACAGACTACCCTCTTTTACTATCTGTCCATTCAGATTGGAAATGGTAAAGCCTAGCTTCCCGATAGCTTCAGAAACCACAGTAACCTCCTGCTGAAATGGATTAGGATAAGCCCTGGTAAGCAGACTGCTTATGTTAGGTTGGTTAGAAGACGTAACTGCTGGGGTAAGGCTTATATCATCCACACAGAAATACAGAGGAGTATTGATCCCAAAGGCACCTGTATCTGAAGAATAAAAGGTAAATGACAGGCTATCCACTGGTCCCAGAGAAGCTAGTTCTACCAGGTTCCAGTCTTTAACAATGTAATCCTCGGCATTATCCTCAAAACGATAATCTGCTAGATAAAAGGCTACGCTATCTTCCGTCATTTCTCCATCTTTGAAGCCTTTAAATGAAACAAAGAAGAAATCTGGATCATCTCCGGTTTCTCCTCCAAAGCGTTTGGCAAAAGAGTCTCCATTCAGCATACTTAGGTATGCATACGTACTATTGGTGATGTACAGACTATCCACGGTCTGTTGGGTAGAGTCTGTAAAACTCAGGACATTACTACCGCTGAAGTCATAGCCTACTCCATAAGTAGCTGAGCCGTTTACCCCTCCACCCGTAATGGCAGCGTATTGGTTAGTAAAACCGGGAGTAACGGTGTCTACCTTGGTAGAGATGGACCATCCCACCCAGGAATCAAAATCTGTGTTATAGTTATTTCTCAGAAAGAGATTCTGGCTGATAAATCCTCCTGACAAATCACTGCCATTCAAGAAGGTATCTACCGGCAGGGTAAAATCCTCAAAGTCGATGGTAGTTTGTGCATTTAGGAGCGAAAATAAGATCCCGCAAAAGATAAAACATGAATGGAATAAGTTTCTCATATGGTTTGTTTGGGTTTAGGTGTTTTCCATGTAAATGATATCCCCCCTTCTACATACCTCCCGGGCATGGGCCTTCTTTCTATGATCCTATACTGTGTATCCCAAAGGTTTTCTATTCTGAAGAAACCCTCTAGTTGCTTCCACTGATAGGAAAGTAATACTGATCCAACATCCCAGGCTGGTAAGGGAGTACTAAAGGTTTCTACTTCTGATGTATATACATGAGTATATTCTATTCTAAAGGAAGTATTTGAAAGTGCTAAGCTTAGGTGGGCCTTATGTTCTGGCACGTAAAATAGCTGCTTATCAGCGGCTATTTCAGGAGAACTAAGGGAGGTGGTATGCAAAGAGCGTACCCATTCATAGCCACCAGAAAGACTCGCTTTCCATCTGCCTATGTTTTTGATAGTAGTAATCCGCTGGGAGATGCCTCTTGTATGTACCTCAGACAAATTACTGGCAGACCAAAAGGGCTGACTTTCTTGTAAGGCCCATAAGATCCAGTTTTGGGTTTGTCTTTGGTAATAGGTTAACTGGTAAGCCAATGAAACGTCCTCAAGCTCTGTTTGGTACTTGCTGCCTACTTCCTGATTCCAACTTCTTTCTGCTTCCAAATCCAGGTTGCCTCCTGGTCTCCAGTACAGTTCATTCAGGGTAGGGATTCTGATGTTTCGGGAGAGTGAGACCCATATATTGACTTGTGGGATTAGTTCATAGGAAGCCGCTATTTTAGGAGTAATCGGATAAGCAATCCCATCCACTATTTCCTGTCTCAGCCCTCCATTTAAAAGCCATCCTCCACTTTGGTAGCGACCACTGGCGTAATAGGCATGCTGGTGTCGTTCTTCTGAGCCTCCATATCCATCTGCAAGAGCTGAGGCAAGCTGATATTGATAGCCGACTTCATAATTCCATGGACTGTCAGTAAGACTGGATAGGGTGATTTCATTTACCCATCTCTGAACTTCACTTTCCGCCCTTAATCTGATAGCCTCATCTGTGTAGATGATTTCTTCATCCGTGAATCCGGTCTGTACTTTAAGCAGGTGGGAGCTTAACTGGGCTTTCCAACTGAGGGTAGCCCTTAGTGCCTCATCGGCCTGAGCAGCTAGACTTTGATTTTGGGTAGTGGTGGGAGGGATATTTCTATCTGTTTGTTGGTACCAGACCCTGGCAGACCATTCCTGCTTTTTTGAGGGGCGGAAATAGATCTCCTGAAGAAGGCCCCAGTTAGTAAAGTCTGCATGAGTATTTTGTCGCTCCTCCCCATTGGCTAGCTCATAGATAAAATCATTTTCAGCTTTCTGCTGATACCACTGGCTTTCTACCGTCCATTTCTTATTTCTGAAGGAGATACCACTGGCATGAGATTGTCTACCAAATGCCCCTAGCAGATGATTGGTGGAAATGGCCAGGCCCGTTTGAATGGTAGGCGTATTCTCCAGAGAAAGGCTTCCTCCTATAGCCCCACTCCCCCATGCGGCACTATTCCCGCCCAGCTGTAAGCTTAGTCGGTCTATTCCTGCGATAGGTAATAATGCCAAGTCTATCTGGCCCAGCATGGGATTCTCTATGGGTAGCCCATTCCATAGTATAGCTGTGTGGCTAGCGCCAGCTCCGCGCATGGAGATACTGGCTAGACTCCCTAACCCATAAGACTTGATGAATACATTAGACTCTCTTTGGAGGAGATCTGCCAGAGAATGGTGTTGATAAGCGGAAAGTTGAAGAGAATCAAAACGGATCTCCTCCCCCACTCCTTTTTGTTTTCTGAGAGAAACAGCCTGAATTTCTACTGCACCTATGTGAAAGACAGTATCTTCCCCTACCTGTGAGAAGGTGTCATTTAAGAGAATTAGTATGCAACCTATAAGTAGAAGCTGTTTCATCTGCCTACCGTTCATTCTCCGGAAGAATAGTAGGTATGCGCAGATGTTGTTTCGCAAAGGATAGAGCTATCCCTTACAAAACAGTTTATCTGAGGGCATTACCAGCTTTTCCTCCGAAAGCTATGTGTAAATACTACCAAGGCAGGTCTTCTGACTTACTCCGCTTTCAGACGCCTTCCCATGCACACGCACAGTGGCAAAAATGTCTGAAGCTTCAGGAGCTTACAGCAGCGGGGACTGTTCCGGACTTACACCGGATTCCCTTTTAATCCTATTCAACCAACTGAATATGAACCTTATAGCGAATGCTAAACTAGCAAATATTTAGGAGATGTGAACTACTTATTTCGAAATTCTTTAAGACTATGTTTAAGGCAGCGGCCTGACTTTAATGCTTCTATAGTGGACTTCATCTCCATGTTCCTGAAGCAAGATTCTCCCGGCTTGCCACTTCCCAAAACCTTCCCAGTCCTTGTATTTGGACCTGGCTATCAAAGCATCAAAGGCTTGATTATCACGCTCATACGCTAGCACCTTACGGTTATCCAGCCAATGCTCCACATAGTAGCCTTTAAATTGAGAAGTACCTGGCTCTCTATTATTAGGCCAGTCCGTTTCTTTCACCCCTGAGACCACTATCCTGGCATGATGCCATTCTCCAGGTTTCACCTTGGGTTTATCTTTGTGGGCAGGGATTAAGTCGTAAAGAGATGCCACGGTCCGGTTGTTCGCAGTTCCTTTTTTGGCATCTGGATGGTTTACATCATCCAAAATCTGATATTCCAGCCCTATGGCTGAACCCCCACTTTCGTAGGCTTCTGTGATGAAGTATTTGATGCCACTATTGGCCCCCTCTGTCAGCATAAATTCTACTTGAAACTCAAAGGTGGAGAAAGTTTCATGAGTAACTATGTCACCTCCAGCCTGAGATTCTCCTCCATCAGAACTCATCACTATCAGTTCTTCATTTTCTACCTTCCAGCTACTCTTAGGAAAATGATCCTTATGTGCCCCTCTCCAATGCTCAGTGCTTTTTCCATCAAAAAGTAACCTCCATCCACGCGTTTTCTCTTGGTGGCTTATACTATTGGGGACCTTATTAACTACGAATAAGTCTGTATAAGGAGAAGGGACCAGATTTTCTGTTTGTATCATGATATTTCTCCACTTTACCTCCCTGCCAGCCTGATCCTCACTGCCTATACTATGTACCTGAAGCGCAATAAAACCTTCGGCCGTCATATCGTCTACTAAATCCACACAGGGAATTCCGTTTAGCCAGGTTCTCAGACTATTCCCTATGGCTTCTATTCTGAACTTATTCCATTGATTTTGCTTGAAGGCCTCTCTTCCTTTGGGGTTTAGCTCTAAAGGATATAACCATCCTCTCCTGGCCTCATCATAAATCCCTCCTGTCCATCCTCTGGAAGAAGGATCCATTTCCACCTGGTATCCATGCACTCTTCCATCCATATAGTCAGGTAAGCTATTTGACCTGATTTGAACGCCGGAGTTGATCATGGGATCCACCCAGAACTCCAGTTCCAGGATAAAATCACCATACATCTTCTCTGTTGCCAGAAAGGTATTGGGGGTACCTGTCTTGGTGATTCCTACAATTTCATTCCCCCTTACTTCATACTCAGCGCTACCATTCAGTTTTTTCCACCCATCCAGGTTTTTGCCATTAAACAGAGGCTTCCAACTATCCTGGGAGAAAGCACTGTATGGTAACATAATGATACCCACTATTAGAAAACCGAGAATTCTTTTCATGTTATGTATGGTCAAAAGCTAAAAGATCCTTTATCCAAGAAGACTCCTTTTAGGGTCTCTAATACCAGCCCTATTTGCAAAAGCCCTTCATACTGATAGAAATAGAAATTATTTCTTCCTGACTGTTAATCCTGAGGCCAGGTAAATACTATCCAGTGCTTCCATATTTTTGATGGCATCATCCAGACCTGTAGGGAGAACATAGGTTTCATCCTCAATGGCCTTAACTAAAGCCGTTAGCTGATAAAAGAAGGTAGTTTCTCCAGAAACTAAATGAGTTTCCTTTTGACCATTTCTCTTAAGAATAAGCGCAGTTCCGCCCTCATTCTTTTGGGGAGAGAAGGGATTGGGCACTTCTATCTCTCCTTTGGTACCTGTGATACGCAGGTCAGACC
>JBCDBC010000298.1:0-6256 GCA_039184535.1 Bacteroidota bacterium
ACTAGTTGTCCCGCTCATTGTAATTTCTCAAGAAGTAGACGTCAAGATTGACGGATTTGTATTTGATGCAGCGACAGGTCAACCCATTGCGGAACAACTTGTTCTGATAGAAACTGCAGAAGACAGCGACATCTTCTACACTGATACGTTGTACACTACGCTAGAAGGATATTTTAGTACTACCTTCCAGGTGCCCCAGTCAGCTTCGGCTGTCTTTTTTGTTTATACCTATGACTGCCAGGATGGCAAACTACTACAGACGCTTCAACTGAATGATGGCCAGGTCAATCCGCAAACGGTAGAGTTCCCTATTTGTACAGGAGAACTGTCCTGTCAGGCTCGTTTTGGCTTTAGAAAGGAAGCTCCGGGAACAAGGGAGTATGTGTTTAGAAATGAATCATTTGGAAGTTTTAGTTCTCTTCTCTGGGAAATAGGGGAAGAAGGAGAATTAGGAAGAGTAGAGAATGAGGATGAGTTTGTATTCTCCTTTCCAGATGAAGGCGAATATAAAGTCCAACTGGTCATTTTTGATGATGCGAATGGTTGTAATGATACCACAGTTCAGTATGTATTTGTGAAGAATGATCAGGAGTGTTTTGTTTCCTTCTCCGCTGAGAGGGATGGAAGTGAGCCGGGAAGATTCTTCTTCAGTGGATATGGAAGTGGCGAGTTTGTAGAATGGAAGTGGGAGTTTGGAGATGGTGTCTATCAAGAAGGCCCTATTACAGATTTTGTATTTCCCGGACCGGGGGAATATCAGGTTTGTTTAAGAGCTCTGGACGCTTACGGGTGTGAAGCTGTATTCTGCGAAAAAGTATTTGTAGGAGGACCCGGAGGAGAGTGTAAAGCCGGCTTTGAACCAGAGAGACTGGATTCAAAGACCTATAAATTTCTCAACAGATCAGAGAGCAATAATCTGGATGCGCTAGCATTTGAATGGTACTTCGGGGATGGAGGCTCATCTACAGAAAGAGATCCTGAGTACACCTATGACAACTTTGGCGTGTATGATGTGTGTCTGAATATTTATGATCCTACAGGTGAGTGTCAGAGTTCAGAGTGCTTTAAAGTGTTGGTTTCTGATGAAAATGTAGACGGATGCCAGGCCGCATTTGAGTTCGAGACGGATGAGGATGATCCCTTTACTGTTAAGTTTTACAACTTCTCTAATGGTGGATTCTCTACCAATGAGTGGCACTTTGGAGACGGAGTGGTTTCCTACGAGGAAAGCCCGGTACATACCTATCCACATAGAGGATTATTTGATGTAGGACTGCTCATCTATAATGATGACTGGCAGTGCTGGGACACCATGATTCAGCAAATTTTCATTGGAGATCCTAATGAAGGATGTTTCATCGGCTTTGGGGTTCATCCTACGCCAGAGAATGATATGAAGGTATTCTTTGAGGGACATGGTGGACCAGAACTCTTTGATTGGGTATGGAGCTTTGGAGATGGGACCTCAGCTGAAGGACGCTTTAATGAACACTTCTATCAGCAGCCGGGTGTGTATGAGGTTACGGTGACTGCCAGAGGAGAATTTGGCTGTGAAGCTTCCTACACTGATTCTGTGAAGATTCCGCTTAGAAAGGAAAGAGAATGCTTCGCACACTTTGACTATGAGCAGATAGACGACAGCACCTATAAAATCATGGGACCTCCTCCAGGGCCTAATGCGGATTTCCAGCTTAGCTATGAATGGATCATAGACGGACAGGTACTCGACATTAAGGAGCCGGTATTTACCTACAGCTTCCAGGAAGTAGGCCTTCACGAAGTTTGTCTGACCGTATTTGATGATGAAGGCTGTCAGGCTACTCAGTGTGAGATGCTCGTAGCTGCCGGAGATAATGTGGGAGAATGTCTGGCCAATATGACCTATGATGTCGTCAGCCCCGATAATCCTTATACCTATAAGTTCGTGAATGCTTCCAGAGGAGAGTTCACCCAGGTACAGTGGTTCTTCAATGATTACAGTACAGAAGAGGATTCTCCTGAATTCCAGTTCCCAGGTGATGGGATCTTCCATGTGGGCCTACTAGTGAGAAATGACGATTGGACTTGTTGGGACTCTACCGTAAGAGAAATCGTAGTGGGAGAAGGATTTGTGGACTGTAAGGTAGAGATAGGATTCTTCCCTGATGAGAATGACCGTTTCAGAATTCACCTGGAAGCCTTTACTGATAGACCTTATCAGCGTTTTGAATGGCTATTCCCTGACGGGACTGTGATGGAAGGAAGAAAGCTACTGAGACGTTTCCCTGAACCGGGAGAATATGAAGTCTGCTTAAGTGCATTCTCAGATGATGGTTGTGAAGCCAGAAGATGTGTGAGAATATTCATTGAGAGGAACAACTTCGAGGCAGAATGTGATGCCAATTTCATCTTCGAACCTCTTGATGAGTTTACCTTCAAATTCTTTAATCAGTCCAGATTTGGGAATCCTGGTCCCGGTAAGAATTACCGCTGGGACTTCGGGGACGGAACCTTCTCCGATGAAAGAAGCCCAAAGCATAAGTATGAGAAGCCCGGTGGATACTTGGTTTGTCTGGGAATCTGGGACAGCCTGGGTTGTCAAAGCAGCACTTGTGACTTTATCATAGCTGCCGGCGAAACAGGTGATTGTGAAGCTAACTATGACTATACCGCCAATGCGGATGATCCATTGACTATTAGCTTTGAGAATCTTTCCAGAGGGGATTACACCAATGTAGAGTGGCACTTTGGAGATGGAGAAATGACCACTGAGGATAATCCTACCTATACCTATGAGAGACCGGGAAGGTACTTTGGAGGACTCATCATCTACAATGACGACTGGAGTTGTTGGGATTCCATGGCCACTACTATGACCATTGGTGAACCAGTAGAAGAAGACTGTAAGGCCTGGTTTGAGCTGATCCCTAATCCGGTCAATGATCTGGGTATTAAACTTATTGGTCAAGCTACCGGAGAAATAGAAAAATGGGAGTGGGAGTTTAGTGATGGTACTAAGGTTCTTGGGCCGGAAGTGCCTCATAGATTTAGTGCGCCCGGCGATTATAAAATCTGTCTGACTACCACAGATCTCAGAGGATGTGTAGCTACTTACTGTGAAGAGGTAACGGTACCATTCTTTGAGAGACCTGAGTGTATAGCCAGATTTAATCCGGTTAGAGTAGGGAGTGGGGTATTCTACTTTGATAATGAATCCAGAGGAGGTACACCTGCAGATCCACCTTCATTCTTCTGGGACTTTGGAGATGGAGAGGTAAGCACGGAAGAGAATCCCCTTCATGATTATCCTAACAACGGAACCTACTTTGTGTCCCTACTGATGGAAACAGCAGACGGATGTGTGGATACAGCAGAGTTTGTGGCCAGAGTAACGGACCGCCAGGAAGAGCTGAGATGTCAGGCCAAGTTCCACTACTTCGGGGATGATGAGGCAGAAGGTAGATTGGTGAACTTTGTGAGTGATGTAGATGCAGAGACAGATTCTATCACCTATTTCTGGGATTTCGGAGATGGCAATACCGCTTATGCACCTAATCCGAGCCATGTATACTCAGAGCCGGGTAGATATAGAGCTTGTCTGGAAATCACTACAGCAGAGGGCTGTGTGAGTAAGTTCTGCGAGCCTGTATTCATAGAAGATATCCAGCAGCCGGAGACCCACTCAGTAAGTGGAAAGATCTACATGGGAGATCAGTATCCGGATGAGGTGACAGTTTACCTGGTAACCCTGGATATTTATACTCAGTTCCTGTATGCCATAGACTCGGTTACTTTATCAGTAGGGGCTTCAGATTCGGCCTTCTATCAGTTTGATGAAGTGCCTACAGGTTTCTATCTGACCAAGGCAGCCCTCACGGAGTCTTCTCAGTACTATGACGATTACATTCCGACTTACTACGGGGAGAAAATCTTCTGGGCCAGAGCCAACTTCATTCCGCTCTTTACAGACAGAGAGGAGATAGACATACAGTTGACAGAGGCAGAGAACCCAGGAGGTCCAGGCTTCATTTCCGGTAACATCTTTGAAGGAGCAGGCAAGAATGATCCGGGGGCTGAGGATGTACAGCTTATCCTGCTAGATGAGGAGGCTAATGCCATAGCATATACCTTCTCGGATGAGAATGGCTACTTTGAGTTTGACAACATCCCTTACGGTAACTATACCGTCTACGGTGAGTCTATCAACAAGGAAGCAGATCCGGTACCTGCAGCCGTAGATGAGAATAATCCTCAGGCCACTGATGTAGGTATGGAGATTCAGGAATCTCTGATTACTGGACTGAGAGAGGACATAGACCAATACCTGACAGCTATTGGGGAGGTATATCCTAACCCGGTTACGGGTGTGGCACGTCTGGAAGTAGAGCTAAGAAATACGGAAGATGTAGGTGTGTACATCTACGACATCAGAGGTAGGCTCATGTCCAAGCGTATGGAGACCATAGCCAGAGGGGCTAGGGACATTCAGATAAATGCAGAGTCTCTGCCAGCCGGGGTATATCAGATTACCCTGAGAATAGGCAAAGCCAGCGTCAGTAGAAAGTTTGTGAAGTACTAGATAGAGAAAATAGCACGGGGTTTAGACCCCGTACTATTGTTTTCGCCGTTTTATGAGAAAAGAAAAGCTGCTACCCAAATGGATAGCAGCTTTTCAATTTCTCCTTAGGACAACTAGCCCGCTGAGTCTAATAATTTTTTTGCTTGGAGGAGGGCAGTGTTTATGTTTTCCCTTTTCGGGAAGCTATTTTTTGCACTTTCCAAATAGGAAACCGCTTTTTCATATTCTCCTTTCTTCAGGTAAGCAAGGCCTAAAGTGTAGGCAGGGAAGGGTCTTGTGAAGTATCCTCGGCTCATTTTTACAAAATTGGAGGGAAGAAGTGCCTCTGCCTTCAGGGCCAATTCTATCCCTTTTTCTATATCATGTTCTGTGGCTACTAAGACCCATGAATAGGTATTTATACCAAAAAAGGCAGAATCTAATTCGTAGGCTTTTTCTCCATATTCCACAGCTTTGTCGACAGATTTTTGGTCGACGTACAGGCAGGCGATAGCTGTATGAAACATTCTATTGTTCGGGTCAGCTGAAAGTGCTTCTTGGAAAAGTTCTTCTGCTTCTTCTGTATTCCCCTGCATGTACCTGATAATGCCGATATTGTATTGATGATAGATCTTGGCCTGAGGCCAACTAGACATTAACTCCAGATAGCTTTCATAATAAGCCTCTGCCTTATCGTATTCATGATTCATAGTACTAAACCTTCCCAGGCCATTTAAGACTGAAGGATTATCTGGATGAATAGCATAAGCTTTCTCGAAATTTGACAGGCTCTCTGTCATTTCCAGTAAATTATATTGGCTCCAGGCTAAACCGCTAAACATCAATTCAGAGTTAGGATATTTCTTTATCCCTTCCTGAAAAACCTCTTTAGCAATCTCATATTTTCCCGCTCCGAAGGCTTGCCATCCCAACTCATAAATGACGCTTAGATTGGTAAGGCTATTTAAAAATTCTACAGCTTTATCAAATTCACCCTGATAAGTAAACAGCATGGCGAGACCAGAGTGTAGCCTTTCATCTTCAGGCTTTTCAGCTAACTGTTTTTCAAGCTTTTCGATTAACTGTTCAGAGTCATTATTGTAATAGGCTGATTTAGCCATGAAAAGATAACTATCTATATTATCAAACTTTGCCTGATAGGATTTAGCCAGGGAGTACATCTCTTCAAATCTCTGGCTGCTTTCATATGTATATAGAAGTTGATTATAAGTCCTTGCGGAATTTGGGGAAATTTCTAGTACTTTCTTGAAATATACTTCTGCAGTGGTAGTATTATTGGTACCCAAATAGCCATGCCCTATATTCCAAAGTACTTCCATATTTTCTGGAGAAATGTTCTCAAGTTCCTTAAAGATGACCAGGCTTTCTTCGAATTTAGCTGACACCATAGGAACCGTGGCTGCTAATAATAATTTTTCCTCTTCAGTGGCATGTGTTAGGTGTTGTTTTCCTACCCTTAGGAGCTCTTTAGCTTCAGAGATCTTATTATTCCATAAATAGGTATGAGATAACCAGTAGTAGGCTATAGCATAAGTGGAATCTAAGGCTATAGATTTTGAAAATGCTTGTTCTGCATCTTCGAGGTTCAGTAACTCTATTTGCTTCTTACCTTCCTCCAAAAAGTCTTGAGAAGTTTCCTGACTTATACTTGAAATGCTAAGGCTGACCATCCCTGTAAACAGGATGAGTATTCTAAAT
>JBCDBC010000299.1:0-6249 GCA_039184535.1 Bacteroidota bacterium
AACAGACTATTCTAGCTGGTGGAACATATTATTTCCAGGACTTACGCTTTGTTTGCTTATTTTATCGTTACATATCTTAGGAGAAAAAATCAGAGATTGGTTTGATCCATATATGCCCCCTGGCTCATTCTATTTACTAACCAAAAGAAGTTAAGGCCTTATCCATATGCCCAAATTTGCGTTTCCTGTATTCACCTATGTCTGGCTGAGTCTCCCCTTTGTTTTTGGGATACTCTACTTGGTATATAAGAAACACATTTTGTGGCTTACCTACTGGAATAAGCTTCCTTCCAAACAGAATATCCCACTTCTTAGAATCCTGTTCTTAGCCCTCAGTTTCATCCTCATATGTTTTGCCTTAGCAGGCCCTTTCTGGAAAAAAGACTACCAGTCCTCCGATCTGATAGGGCGAGATATTTTCATCGCTTTGGATGTTTCTGCTAGTATGAATGCCACAGATTTACCTAATGGGCGGCTAGAACAAGCCAAAAGCCTACTCACCCAATTGATGACCACCTTAAAAGGAGACAGATTTGGGATAGTAGTATTTACAGATCATGCTTATGTGCTTTGCCCCCTCACCAGAGACCATGAGGCTGCCATCAACTATCTGGAACTGGCAAGCTCAGATCAGTTTGTACATAAAGGAACTGAGTACAGATCTGCCCTTTCTGTCATTCTCCAACGTTTCATCCAACAAAAGATCACCTCAGACATCTGGATACCTTCCAGAAGTATCATTTGGGTAAGTGATGGGGAAGACCACGGGAGTGGGTATGTTTCTCTGCTGGAACGGCTCTTACAGCTAGAGGTCAAGGTATATCCTGTAGCTGTAGGTACTGAAAGAGGAGGCTTTATCCCTGCTGCTGCTTCGGCCTCAGAGAGATACATCACCTCTGAGGGAAAACCCATTCTATCACAGCTTAATACAAAAGACATGGAATATATGGCAGCTTACTTTGATACTGACTTGGTGAGAATGGAAAGCGAAGAGCAAGCCTTGGCAGAACTCTACAGCCAAATTCAGGAATTGAGCTATTCGCCTATTGCAGAACATCTTACCCTACAGGCAGCCAACAGATATCAGTGGTTTCTTCTTGGCGCATTAGTCTTCTTTAGCCTATTCGCTGGCTGGCCAGTCATCATGAGTTATCTGACATGAAAAAACTGCTGATATATATCTTCCTTTTGTCTATGGCTACAGAGCAGGAGCCATGGATTACTCAAGCCAAAAAAGCCTTTGATGAGGGGCAGTATGAAAACTGTTTAGAATTTCTTGAGGAAGCCAAAGAGTCTGATCCCTCACAGCTAGACCACTACCGCTTTAACGAAGCCCTGGTGTATGAAGCCATGGATTCTATTTCCGCTGCTTACCTTCTCCACTTTCAGTTGTCCAGGTCTGATGAAAAACAACTGGCTTCCCTTAGTCTAAATCAGCTCGGTGTGTTTCACTGTGTCAGAAAACAATGGCAACAAGCTCTGAATATGTTCAAGCAGGCTCTGATACGTAATCCGGAGAATGAATTGGCCAGGTTTAACTATGAATGGGTGATTAAGCACCTTTCGGAAATTCCTGCAACTCCCGAAGAGAATCAGGATAATGAGGATGAAGAAGAATCTAATGATGATGAAGTTTCTCTCCCTTCTACCAGGTACTCCAGAAGATTTGTGCTACCTCCTCCACCAAGCGGAGAGAATACGGATGACATGCGCTTTATGCCTGACAGCTTAACCCTCAATCAAGTCCTACAACAAATGGAGAAACTGTCTGAAAGAGAAATTCAGTACATCCAGCAACTTAAGAAAGCACCAATCAATTTCCCTGGACCATTAAAAAGCCCCAGGTATTAGGTGCTAGGGTTCGAGCACATGGAATACATCCCCATCCGTATTTATATAGGCATATCGCCCATAATAGGCACCAGAATTTTCTCCCAGCCTTACTACAGCCATATGATCATGAAAATCACCTGCCCACAATAGTTCTGGCTTAACTACAAATTTCCCTTCGGTATCTATGTATCCCCAATGCCCATTTTTCTTAACTGCCGCAAGGCCATGACGAAAAGCGTGTGCTTCCTGAAACACAGGGTCAAATTTGATTTGGCGGTCTTTATCTACAAAGGTCCATTTCCCTCCTGTATAGGCAGAGCTTGTACTGGAAGAAGGAAACCTGACCAGGCCTTCCTGCTTACTCCCTATTAAAACCGGAGCTAACCCACTCCCAAATTCTCCCATTCTATCAAACTGGGGTTCTATCAGCATATTTCCTAGAGAATCCACCAATCCATACAGGACCTCATCTGCGGAGGAACGCTGTACTTCCTTAAACTTTCCTTTTATGGGTGCATAGCCCTCATTAAAGGGTTTATCCAGCCTGTATTCTGCCAGGAGCACTTCCCCTTTCTGGTTGATCAGGACCTTATCCCCATTGATATCGGTCTGCAAAGCCGTTTCTTTAATAAAATCCGCAGGGAAAAGAAAAATATTCTCTATAACCAGTTGGCCACTTTTGTTGATGAAACCCCAACGCCCATTGGTGGAAAGCCTAACTGCCGCCAGACCATTGTGAAAGCTTCTGACAGAAGTGTAGGAATATCCTTTAGGGCTCCTGATCACCACATTCCCGATAGTATCTATGTATACCCATTCATTATCTCTTCTGACAGCTGCCAGGGACTCTGAAAAGACATATCCTTCATACATCATCTGAGAAAGTTCCGTGCTATTGTAGGGGGCAGCATATCTGCGAGGGGGGCCATCAAATACCGGATTAATGACTATGGTATCTCTCATATTAATGAATCCCCACTTGCCATCTAGAGGCATTTTTCCATCTGTAGAGGTCCCTCCTATATTGACAGCAGCCCTTCCTTCACTGAAATCAAAGGCATATGCATAGATAGGATCTATGACTATTTCCTTATTCCTGTTGACAAAGCCCCAGCCATTTTCCTTCTTAACAGCCAATAAGGGCCTTTTATAAACATGATCATCACTGCCGCAAGAAACCAGCAGCATTAGGAGGAGTAGATAGCTAGCAAAAATGAGAAGGCGGCTATGTAGTTCTGACTTCACATATGCAAAGAAATGACTATCAGGAGAATTGGCAAATATCTACCCATCAAAATCTCTATTTATGCCTATTTCGGACTTACTTTCAGAAATTCTCCTTTAAAAACGTTTTTAATGGTTTCATCTTTCCCAAGGTTCTTGGGGAGTAAAATACTGAAAGTAGTATACTTATGCTGGGTTCCCAAGAGCTTAACACTGGCTTCCAGCTTAGCTGCTGCCTGATTAGCTGCATAAAGTCCCAGTCCTAAGCCTTTAGACCTGGGGGTGCCCCGGAAAAACATATCGAAGATCCGATTCTGAATTTCCGGTCTTATCCCTAGGCCATTATCAATGATAGAGAAGGAGATTTTATCCTCTTTGTTGGTAGCCTTCACATGAACCTGCGGAATCTTTTCTTCCTGACTATATATAATGCCATTCTCTATGAGGTTTTTTAACAGAATGGTGATCAATTTTCTGTCAGTTTGTATAGATAAGCTTTGCTCTATGTCCAGATGAAACTGTGTATGGGTAAAGCCTTCAATATCTCTTAAGGAGAAAATCACATCTGTGATGAGGTTTCTCACATTAATTTTTTCCTGGTGTATACTGAGGTGCTTAATTTTATTTACCTCTAGAAATCTGTGGAGGATGACATCCATGTTGATAGCCTCTCTGTGGATCATATGGAGATAGCTCAGCATCTCAGATTGATTATCCTTGGCGCCAATAGCCACCTGACAGAGCCCCAATAGTCTTGCTACTGGCCCTCTGATATCATGTGTGGTTCTGTAAGAGAAGGTATCAAGCTCTTCATTGAGTTGCTGAAGCTCATCATTAGCAACACTCAATTGTTCAGTTCTTTCATTCACCTGATTTTCCAGCTCACGATTGTGCTTGTTCTTTTGAAAAATGAGGTAAACCACAAAGAACAACAGAAGAAGTAAGAAACCTGCTATGGTGAGGACAAGCTGCTTATTATTTACTTCTTTCTCCATTTTTGCCTGAAGCTGGGCATTCTCATTTTCTTTCTTTTTAGTCTGATAGAGGGTCCGTAAGTAATTAATTTCATAATCCTTTTGTCCACTTCTTACAGAATCTCTTAGGGTATAGTATCTATCTTTATACTTGACAGCCTTATTTACATCCTTACTTTCCAAATAAACCTGAGAGTATAACTCATAATTATCCAGACGCTGATCAATGAGGGAGTGTATAGTAGCCACCCAATTACTACTATCCAGGTATTCCAGGGCTTTCGGATAGTTTCTTACGAGATAGAAGCTGGTAGCCATACCTGAATAACTGCTGGAAATCAGGGGTTTATCCGAGTTACTCTTAGCCATCTCTAAGGCTTTACTATAGAAATAGAAAGCGCTGTCTACCTTTCCCTGCTTATTATAGAATAATCCCTGATGATTCCAGACATTGATTTTTTCAGAATAATCTATTTCATCCGCCTCTTCCATTACAGTTGAAAACCACTTTCTGGCCTCAACAAAATCCTCCATTTTCACATAAGAATCCGCCAATAATAGATGAAGCTTTCTGATGGTCTTCTTGTCTAATTGTTCCTTCAGTGTCAAGGCGATCTGTACATTGTCTATAGCTAGATCCCACTGTTCATTGGTGCGGTAAAGATCTCCCAAGTTTAACAGAACATTGGCTTGCATCTGAGGATCATCCAACATCTCATATAAGGTAAGGGAATAGTAAAAGTACTCTACTGCCAGCTGATACTCCCAGTAATACTTATATATCTTCCCAGCCTGAAAGCGAGAGTAAGCCATATTTATGGTATCCGAGATGGGTTCAAACAGATCAAAAGCGTCTTCATAGTCACGTGTGGCCTCGCGTTTCCTGAACTCATCTCCATATTTCCATTTCAGATTGCCTTTTTCAAGAAAAGTAAGCCCCATACTGGAGCTATCATTTTCTCGTTTGGCGATGGTCATGGCCATATCCATGTATAAGAGGGCTTCATCCAGGGTATCAGCAGCATACAGGCGCGCCAACTGGATGAGAGGTTGGATATTTCTACCATCTATTGCATGGGCAATGTAGGTATCTGAAGTATCTGGCGATAGTCTGGGTTGGCCATACACCCAGACAGCAGTAGTGAACAGTATTCCGGCTAAAAGTCGATGTGGAATCATAATTAATTCTGGCTATGAAAACTAAGCTAGCCAATATTCTACCAATAACCAATTATACATTTTGAGTATTAAATAACTGATAATCAGACTATTGCAAAAATAATTTCTTACCCATTTAATTTCACATATTTTGAAGGCCCCAAAACATGTAAGGTTAGAATAGTTTCGAAATCGAAATAAAATAAATCTTAAACAGTCTGAATCCCCTTATTTTGAGCCCGTATGAAGGGCTTAGCTTGAAAGAAAAGGAAGATTTCAATAAAAGCTAGATGAAATCCCTCAAAAAAAGTGCATTTAAGCATGTCAGATTTCAAAAAATAGATTTATCGTAAAAAAGAGGTGAAAATAGGTTTCAGAGATGTAATGTTGGAAAGGAATCTGTCGGCATTTTCTCACGTTTCCTGCTGTTGAGGCCAGATATACAGTAATTAATCCTTTAAAAATAATACATGCCATAAAAATGGCAGTGTTAGAAAAGCCCCTAATTCAAATATATTAATCTTCTCAAAGGAACTAATATGCATTCACTACGCGAGATTTATAGTCCTGTCCGTTAATCGGACACTTCCTCACACACATACACAAGCTAAGGCCCTGTGTATCCAGACAATTGTACGCCTACACTAATTCAAGAAATTAATTCCAGGCTTCTGATGTAGATAATACATCTAGAAGACCTAACTAGCTTTTGTATTTGTGACTCATGCCGATGTAATGCTCAAGTTCTCTAGCGTAGAGATCTTGGGCATGTTTTAAAATCTTGAAATCTAGGTAAATAATAATAGTAAGAATACGCTAACTCATGAAGAATCCTGGTGCTATAACTCCCGCGAAAGTATCATTTACCACCTGGCAGGAATGGAGAATGTCCTTCTGCCAATTTGCTTTCCAGCGGTTGTCATTTATTAGTTTCCTCCTGTTATTTAGTTTTTGCTTTCTCATTCTAAGCCTGAAAGCCACCGTACTTGGCTTTATCATCCAGCCAGATTGGCTGTGGTTTTATGTAGTAGGTTGCCTACAGCTGGCGGTTTCCATCAGC
>JBCDBC010000300.1:0-6236 GCA_039184535.1 Bacteroidota bacterium
CCTCATTACCATGAAAGATCAACTGTATCAATATACCCTCCAACTAGGCGATAACGCCATGATTTTGGGACACAGGCTTTCAGAGCTATGTGGACATGGACCTACTCTGGAAACAGACATTGCCCTTACAAATATCTCACTAGATCTTTACGGGCAGGTCAGAAACTACTTCCAGTATGCTGCCAGCCTGAAAGGGGAAGAGAAAACAGAAGATGATCTGGCTTTTCTCAGGTATCCACATCAGTATAAAAACGTCCTCCTGGTGGAGCAGCCTAATACGGACTTCGCTCATGTGATTGTAAGGCAGTTCTTCTTTGATGCCTATCACTTTCCTTTTCTCAAGCAACTATGCGAAAGCAATGATGAGCAACTGAAGGCCATAGCCCAGAAAGGCATAAAAGAGGTGAGCTATCATCTCAGGTTTTCATCTACCTGGATGAAAAGGCTTGGGGATGGAACAGAGGAAAGTCGGGCAAAGATGCAAGCTGCTGTAGACCACCTATGGCCATATGTGGGAGAGCTTTTCCTGCCGACACAAGAAGAGGAAGAAATGCTGGGATACGGAATAGGAGCTGACCTCGCTACCATCAAAGCTGAATATGATGAGACCATCAGACAGGTAATAGGAGAATCAACCCTCGCTTTACCTGAGATCATCGGTTCCCAAAAAGGTGGAAAAACAGGTATCCATTCAGAACATATGGGATTCATTCTGGCAGACCTTCAATACATGCAGCGGACTTATCCTAACATGCAATGGTAATGGTGGCAACTTCTATTAAACATATTGAAGCCCTTCTTAGGGAACTTTCAGATCCCGAAATCCCGGTGCTAAGCATCATGGATATGGGCGTTGTGAGGAAAGTAGAGATAGAGGGACAAAAAGTTCAGGTAACCCTTACTCCTACCTATTCTGGATGTCCTGCTATGGATGTCATGGGAGAGGATATTATCAACAAACTGAAAGAAGAAGGATTTGAAGCTAAGGTCAACTTGGTCCTTTCTCCAGCATGGACTACAGACTGGATTACGGAGAATGGTAGACAAAAGCTGGAAGAATATGGAATAGCGGCTCCACTAGAAGAACAGGCAGACAAGCTCGCCCTTCTGGGAGAAAGCAGACTGGTAAAGTGCACCAATTGTGGCTCTACCAATACCAGGATGATCAGTCAATTTGGGTCCACGGCCTGCAAAGCCCTCTTCAAATGTGATGACTGCCTGGAACCCTTCGACTACTTCAAATGCCTTAAATAGAAATACATAACCACTGTAGAGACACAATGCATTGTGTCTCTACCATAATCCCAAATTAATGAACGTCGGCATCATAGGATCAGGAGCCATGGGAAGCGGAATCGCTCAGGTAGCGGCTACGGCTGGTTGCCAGGTAAGCCTCTATGATGTTTCTTCTGATGCCCTCAAAGTCAGTCAACAAAAACTGGATAAGATCCTCAACAGACTCGTCCAAAAAGAAAGAATTACTAAGGAAAAGGCTCAATATATTCAACAAAATATAGAGTATGTTTATTCTCTTGAAGACTTGTCATCCTCTGAATTGATCATAGAAGCCATCATTGAGAATCCTGGTATCAAGAAAAAAGTATTTCAGGAGCTAGAACTGCATGTAGATGAGAAATGCATTATAGCTTCTAATACCTCTTCTCTTTCTGTAACCTCATTGGGAGCTTCCCTCGAAAAACCGGAGCGTTTCCTGGGCATCCACTTCTTCAATCCTGCTCCCCTAATGGCGCTAGTGGAAATTATTCCTGCCATCCAAACAGATGCTTCTATTACCCAACGTGCCAGATCCATCATAGATGCTTGGGGAAAGGCGACTGTTCTGGCTAAGGATACAGCCGGCTTCATTGTCAATAAAGTAGCCAGACCCTTCTACAGTGAAGCCCTGAGAATGTATGAAGAAGGCATAGCAGATATCCCTACCATAGACTGGGCCATGAAGGAAATAGGCGGCTTCAGGATGGGGCCCTTTACCCTCATGGACTTCATTGGACATGATGTGAATTATGTAGTAACGGAAACCGTCTTCAAAGCCTTTTACTACGACAGAAGATATACGCCTGCATTCTCCCAAAAACGCTTGGTAGAAGCAGGCTACCTTGGAAAGAAGACGGGAAGGGGGTTCTATCAATATGCGGAAGGAGTAGAAAATGAGGCGCCTAATGAGAACCATGCGCTAGGGCAGCAAATTCTGGATAGGGTACTCATTATGCTCATCAATGAAGCAGCGGATACCCTGCAAATGGGTATAGCCTCTAAAGAAGACATAGACCTGGCCATGACCAAAGGAGTAAATTATCCTAAGGGCCTTCTTTCTTGGGCGGATGAAATAGGCATCGCAGAATGTGTAAGCAGAATGGATACGCTCTTTAATACCTATCACGAAGAAAGGTATAGATGTGCGCCCATTCTTCGGAGAATGGCCAAAAAGGGAGAAAAATTCTTTTAAATGGAAAAGTAAGAATTGAATAGAATTAAAGGGGTTGGCCGTTCCTCCACGGGTTGTGGGGGGAATGTAGCGTTGCATTGGAGGGACACAAGCGTTTTTGCTGACTTTTGGGGCGTATGCCAAAAGTCAGTCCCGCTGAAGGCGACGAAGCACTGGAAAAGCTGAAACAGAAAAGTACCACAGGAAAATGCAAACACCTGACACACTAGCAAAGGCAGTTTATGAGAAAATGATGAAGACAGACTACTGTTCTCAGTGGTTGGGATTGGAACCTGTTTTTATCAAAGAAGGCCATTGTAAGATTAAGATGACTGTCAGGAAAGAAATGCTGAATGGCTATGGTATTCTCCACGGCGGAATAGCCTTCACCTTTGCTGATAGCGCTTTCGCTTTTGCCTCTAACTCTTATGGCAGACTGGCTGTATCTATTAACGGGAACATGACTTATTCCAAATCTGCCAGAGAAGGAGATGTACTGTATGCAGAAGCCACTCCCTTAAATGTAACCCACAAAACGGCAGACTTCGATGTGAACGTGATGGATGAAGAGGGAGAAGTCTATTATTTTTTCCGGGGCACTGTTTACAGAAGCAGCAAAGAAGTCCTGGCTATTACTAGAGAATAAACAAGAATGAAAGAAAGCTATATCATAGACGGGATACGCACTCCCATAGGCAAGTTTACCGGAACACTCTCACCTATCAGAACAGATGACTTGGGTGCCTTGGTCATCAAGGAAATCGTTAAGCGAAATCCTAAAATTCCTCAGGAAGCTTATGATGACGTCATCCTGGGTTGTGCTAACCAGGCAGGAGAAGATAACAGGAATGTGGCCAGAATGTGCCTCCTGTTGGCAGGTCTGCCATGGACAGTACCCGGAGAGACTGTGAATCGTCTGTGTTCTTCTGGCCTTTCCGCCATCATACATGCACATAGAGCCATCAAAAGCGGAGACGGAGATGTCTTCATCTCTGGCGGTGTAGAACATATGACCAGAGGCCCATGGGTCATTTCCAAAGTATCTAAACCCTTTGGGAGAGATGCTCAAATGCATGACAGTAGCTTCGGCTGGCGATTTGTGAATGGCAAAATGCACGAACGCTATGGAACCGACGGTATGGGTACCACAGCGGAAAATCTGGTAGATAAATTCAGCATAAGCAGAGAAGATCAGGATAAGTTTGCCTACTGGTCCCAGATGAAGGCTGCGGCAGCCCAAAAGAATGGGAGATTAGCTAAGGAGATCATTCCGGTAGAAATTCCTCAACGAAAAAAAGACCCCATCGTCTTTGATCAGGATGAATTTATTAAGGCAGACACCTCTCTGGAAGTATTAGGCAAACTCAGGACTGCTTTCAGAAAACAGGAGAATGGCGGAACGGTAACCGCCGGGAATGCTTCAGGCCTGAATGATGGAGCTGCCGCTACCATAGTAGCATCTGATGAAGCAGTCAAAAAATACGGTCTGAAGCCCATGGCCAGAATAATAAGTTCGGCAGTAGTAGGCGTAGAACCCAGGATCATGGGTATAGGTCCGGTAACGGCTTCTCTGAAAGCCTTAGAAAAGGCTGGACTGAGCATGAATGACATGGACATCATCGAACTCAACGAAGCATTTGCTGCGCAGGCCCTCGCGTGTACACGTGCATGGGGACTGGCAGATGACGACCCCAGACTAAATCCCAACGGTGGAGCTATCGCCATAGGGCATCCTTTGGGGGTTACTGGTGCAAGAATCGCTTACTCAGCAGCTTTAGAACTTCAGGAAACTGGCAAGAAATACGCACTGGTTACTATGTGCGTGGGTGTGGGACAGGGCTATGCTGCCATACTGGAAAGAGTATAAACTTTGCGGTCCTGCGTCTTGGCGTACAATATTCCCACGCAAAGACGCTAAGGCGCAAAGATCAAATAGACATACAAACTAATAGATATACCAACATGGACGCTACTAAACTAGGCAACTACGTAACAGGAAGTTGGATAGAGGGAGCAGGAGATGGAAAACCCTTATTCAATGCTGTAACTGGAGAAGTTGTGGCCTATGCTACTACAGATGGCCTGGACTTCCCAGAGATCCTGGCTTATGGAAGAAAGACAGGAAGTGCTGCCCTCCGAAAAATGACCTTCCAACAGCGTGGCAACATGCTGAAAAAGCTCGCTCTATACCTCAGCAAGAGAAAAGAACAGTTCTACGAAATCAGCTATAAAACCGGTGCTACACGACCAGATAGCTGGGTAGACATAGAAGGAGGATTTGGTAACCTCTTTGCGAACGCTTCCCTGAGAAAGAACTTCCCTAATCAAACCTACCATGTTGACGGAGAAGGTATAGACCTTTCCAGAGGAACTAACTCCTTTATGGGGCATCACATCATGGTTCCAAAGCGAGGTGTTGCTATCCATATAAATGCCTTCAATTTCCCAGTCTGGGGCATGCTGGAAAAGTGTGCTGTCAACTGGATGGCAGGGGTAGCCGCAGTGGTGAAACCTGCCACAGCTACCTCCTACCTGACTGAAGCTGTAGTAAAAGAAATCATCGCTTCAGGCATTCTCCCTGAAGGAGCCTTACAACTGGTGTGTGGATCTGCCAGAACCATATTAGAAGGGGTAGAATCTCAGGATGTGGTAACCTTCACCGGTTCTGCTGATGTAGGAAGACAGTTAAAAGCTCACCCGAGAATCATTGAGGAGGCTGTTCCATTTAACCTGGAAGCTGACAGCTTGAACTGTGCCGTTCTAGGAGAAGATGCAGTCCCTGGAACACCTGAGTTCAAACTCTTCATTAAGGAAGTTAGGAAAGAAATGACCGTCAAATGTGGGCAGAAATGTACGGCCATCAGAAGAGTCATAGTGCCTGAGCATTTGGTGGAAGATGTGAGAATAGCCTTAGGAAAAGAACTGGGAAGGGTAGCCATAGGTAATCCGATAGCTGATGGTGTAAGGATGGGCGCATTGGCCAGTAAGGCACAGGTAGAAGAGGTAAGAGAGCGTGTGGGGATCCTTAGCAAGACGGCAGATGTAGTATACGGTTCACTGGACGCCATAGAGTTAATCGAAGCTGATTTCGAGAAAGGAGCATTCTTAAGTCCTATTCTCCTGCTAGAGCAAGATCCTTTCAAGAACACAGATGTACATGAGGTGGAAGCCTTCGGACCAGTAAGTACCATCATGCCTTACAAAAGCTTGGATGAAGCCGTTACCCTGGCCCAAATGGGGAAGGGATCTCTTTGCTGCTCTATCTCCACCTTTGATGATCAGATAGCCAGAGAATTTGTAGTGGAAGCCGCTACCCATCACGGTAGAATTATGGTCCTAAACCGCGAAAATGCCAAAACCAATACCGGACATGGTTCTCCCCTGCCCTATCTGGTACACGGAGGTCCCGGTAGAGCTGGTGGCGGTGAAGAAATGGGCGGTATGAGAGGGATCAAGCACTACCTGCAAAGATGTGCCATACAGGGAACCCCGACCACCATTTCCGCTATCACAGGTATATATCAGCCGGGCGCCAAGGTAGTGGAGGCCCCCAAGCATCCTTTCCGCTACCACTTCGAAGATATTCAGCCAGGTATGTCTGTGCTCACGCATAAGCGCACCATCACAGACAGCGATATCCAGAACTTCGCTAACCTTACCTGGGATGTATTCTACGCCCATACTGATATCACCTCTCTTGAAGGGAGCATATTCGAGAAAAGAGCCGCTCACGGCTACTTCCTTCTGGCAGCAGCAGCAGGCTTGTTTGTCAGTCCTGCCAAGGGGCCAG
>JBCDBC010000301.1:0-6234 GCA_039184535.1 Bacteroidota bacterium
CTTCAGGGGAAGCGGTTTTTGACTGGACCGTACCTAAGGAGTGGAATATCAAAGACGCCTGGATCAAGAATAGCCGTGGAGACAAGGTAGTGGACTTCCAGGAGCACAGCCTTCACATTCTGAACTACAGCACACCCATCCATGAGAAAATGAACTGGGAGAAGCTGAAATCTCATATTTATACCCTTCCTGATCAGCCAGATTGGATTCCTTACAGAACCTCCTACTACAGTGAAAACTGGGGATTCTGCATGCGGCATAAAGACTTTGAACTTTTAGGAGAAGGGGAATATGAGGTGTTTATAGACAGCAGTTTGGAATCAGGAAGCCTTACCTATGGTGAACTTTTCATTCCGGGTAAAAATGAAGAGGAAGTACTCTTTTCCACCCACATTTGTCATCCTTCACTAGCCAATGATAACCTCAGTGGAATGCTAGTGTGTAGTATGCTGGCTAATTGGCTGAGGGAAAGGGAGAATAGATATAGTTATCGCTTTGTATTCATTCCCGGAACCATAGGAGCCATAACCTGGCTGGCAAAGAATGAAGAAAAGACGGCAAACATCAAGCATGGATTGGTAGCTCCGTTACTGGGGGATGAAGGAAGCTTTACTTATAAAAAGAGTAGGAGAGGGGATACAGAGATAGACAGGATGGTGGCCCATGTCTTGAAAATGGAAGGGGTAGCGCACGAGATCAGGGAATTTTCCCCTTATGGGTATGACGAGCGCCAATACTGCTCTCCGGGCTTTAATCTGGCAGTAGGGAATTTGTGTAGAACGCCTTACAGCGAGTTTCCTGAGTATCATACTTCTGGCGATAACCTGGAGTTCGTGAAAGATGACTGCCTGGAAGAATCACTAGACATACTGAAAAGAATCGTTAGCTCACTGGAAGCCAATCAGACCTATATGAATCTATCTCCCAAGTGTGAACCTCAATTAGGTAAGAGGGGCTTGTATGATGCTACCGGGGGAAGCTCCAACGTGAAGGATGCCAGAATGGCCATGTTATGGCTGCTGAACCAGTGTGATGGAACTAATGATTTGTTACAAATATCTATCAAATCTGGCTATTCTATCGAATTATTGGAGGAAGTGACACAAATATTGTTAGCTAAGGGACTTCTTAAGACCGTTTAGGAAGAAAATAACTTAACCATAAGTTCAACTTTGTACATTTTGGAAAATTTTGGGGATAAAGTACAAGGCTATGTACAGACAATTTGATAAATCTCTGGCGATGCAGGCCAGATTCCACGCTCTGATACCTGGAGGATCTCATACGTACGCAAAAGGGGATGACCAATTCCCTCAATTTATGCCTCCCTACATCGTGAAAGGAGATGGATGCCGTGTATGGGATGCAGATGGTAATGAGTTCATGGAATATGGCATGGGATTGCGTGCGGTAAGTTTGGGGCATGGATTTAAGTCCGTATCAGACGCTGCCGCCAGACAAATGTACATGGGCAATAACTATACCCGTCCGGCCACCATAGAACTGGAAGCGGCAGAACTATTTCTGGATACCGTTCAGTTCGCTGATATGGTAAAGTTCTGTAAGAATGGATCTGATGCTACTACAGCGGCAGTAAAGCTGGCAAGAGCTTATACCGGAAAAACCAAGGTAGCTCTATGCGGAGATCATCCCTTTTTCTCTCAGGATGACTGGTTCATGGGTACTACAGCCATAGATACAGGTATTCCTCAGAATATAAAGGACATGAGTGTAACATTTCGCTTTGACTGTATAGGCAGTGCTAAGCAAATGTTCAAAGATAATCCCGGTGAAATAGCCTGCGTGATCATGGAGGCTGAGAAGTATTCTCCTTCCAAGTATAACTTCCTGAATGAGATGAAAGCGCTCTGTCATGAGCATGGCGCACTCTTTATCTTGGATGAAATGATTACAGGTTTCAGATGGGACATTGGCGGAGCACAGACTTTTTATGACTTCGAGCCTGATCTGAGCACATTCGGGAAAGCTATGGGGAATGGGTTTGCCATTTCTGCCCTGGCAGGGAAAAGAGAGTATATGGAGCTGGGGGGTATCTTCCACGATAAGGAAAGAGTGTTTCTGTTATCAGCTACTCATGGAGCTGAAAACCACGCCCTGGCAGCTTTCATGGAAGTAGTAAATGTGTACAAGGAGCAGGATGTGATCCCCAGTATGAATAAGTACGGGGCTATGCTCAAGCAGGGACTGACTGATGTGATTGCTTCTCATGGATTGGAGAAACATATGCAGATTCTGGGGAGGCCCGTTTGTATGGTATTTACTACCAAAGACCAGGAAGGAAATCCTTCACAGCCTTTCAGAACGCTCTTCATGCAGGAGTGCATCAAGCGAGGCTTATTAGCGCCTAACCTGGTAATCTCTTTCTCTCATCAGGAGGAAGAGGTGAAGCGTACCATTGAAATCTTTGATGGCGCACTGGAAGTGTACAAAAAGGGTCTGGAAGAAGGAGCAGACAAGTACCTGATAGGAAGATCCGTACAGCCCGTTTACACCAAGAAAAATAAACCAACTCACATCATTAAGAGCTGGTAATTAAACCAGAATATAAATGTGTGATAGCCGGAAAAATAGTCTTTGTCCCGATTTATCATAGACTAAATGCAAAATCATTCTTCGGACAAAAAACCCTTGGTTACCATTGGAATCCCTACCTATAAGGGTTCTGAGAATATTCCTTTGGCGATAGAATCTCTTATGAAGCAGGATTACCAGAACCTGGAAATCCTCATATCAGATAATTGCTCTCCGGATAATACAGAGGAGGTATGTAGAGCCTTGGCGGAGAAATACCCTCAAATTCGTTACGTAAGACAGGAGAACAACCTGGGGGCCATCCCAAACTTCAATTATGTGCTTCATCACGCCAAAGGAAAGTACTTCATGTGGCTGTCTGATGATGATTGGTTACAGGAGAATATAGTAAGTACTTATGTGGACTTCCTTGAAAATAACCAGGACTATGCACTAGTCAGTGGGAAGATTCTTTATTGGGAAGGAGAAGAGATCACCTACTGTGAAGAGGCACTTTCTTTTGAGGAGGAGAAAGGGATAGAAAGGGCCGCTAAATACTATGCTATCTGGAAGCAGGGGGCCATTGTCTACGGACTCATGCGCACAGACTGGGCCCAAAAGTCTGAACTACCTATAGCCCTAGGCAATGACTGGCATTTCATAGCTGACATAGCCTACATGGGTAAGATCAAGCAGCTGGAAGTAGTAGGATACAACAAAGCTCAGGGAGGCTTGTCAGATAATTATCACAACTACGCTAAAAAGATGAATGAGCATCCTATATGGGGGTACATGCCTTATACCAAAATAGCCTTGGATGCTTTTAAACGTATTGGCGGAAGGGAACCTTTGTATAAAGGAGATCCATGGTCCAAAAGAATTGGAGGAGGAATGAAGGCTGCCAGCGGAATATGGTGGCGATACATCTTTCCATACTATCCCAGAATGATCAAGAGAAACCTTACCCGTATTCTGGCAGCTAAATGATGAAAAGCTGCATTTTTGGTTAAAAAAATAGCCATTCAAACCTGTGAAATATCGGGAGGAATTTCATCCACTAATTTAGCCTCAGAAATGTGAAATTTAATTGAAAAGATTTCATAATCAATGAGGTAGCTTTCAGCCTATCGTTGAAGTAAAAAAGACGAGCAGGGATAGGCTAAGAGCTTGAGCACATGAATGAATATTTAGCAAGAGTTTCCACCTTTGTAAACAGCTCTGGATTCAAGAAGTATTTCTCTAATACTTCCTGGCTCTTCTTTGAGCGTGTTTTCCGCATGGGAACGGCTTTGGCCATCGCTATCTATGTCGCTCGCTTCCTCGGACCGGATAAATTCGGCCTTCTTCAGTACGCAAAGGGCTTCGTAGGTATATTTGCAGTCTTCGTCAGCCTGGGTCTGGACAGCATCATTGTCAGAGACCTGGTCAGATACCCCGAGAAGAAGGACCAATTGTTGGGAACGACCTTCGGGCTAAAGTTTGTGGGCGTGATCATTATGATAGGGATCATTGCCGCTTATTCGCTTCTAGGTAGAAATGATTCTTACACCAATGTCCTCATCTACATTATCGCATTTGCTGAGCTATTTAATGCCTTTAAGGTTATTGAATACTATTACCAGTCTAGAGTAGAGTCTAAATTCATCGTTAAGATACAGGTGCTACAGATGATCTTCACATCTGTAATTAAGCTGTGGTTGGTGTATATAGAAGCGGACCTAATCTGGTTTGCGGTCATGGTATTATTTGATACGCTCTTCACAGCGGCTGGATTTGCGTACACCTACATAATCAGCGGAAAACAAAGCCTCTTTAAGTGGAAGTTTGATCGGAAATTAGCCCTGACCCTACTAAAGGAATCATGGCCACTGGTCTTTTATGGATTAGCTCTCAACATCCAGGCAAAGATAGACCAGGTGATGATAGGCGATATGTTGGGCAGTTTTGATGTGGGGCAATACAGTGTGGCCTTGAAGATGATAGAATCAGTAGGATTTGTCCCCATGGTGATTCTCAGCTCATTTGCACCTGCAGTTACCAGAGCTAGGGAAGAAAGTCATCAGAAATACCAGGAAAGACTGCTGAATCTCTATAAGCTGTTTTTCCTTCTTTTTTTAGTGGTGGCCATTCCGTTATTCCTGGTGGCGGAACCCGTGATCGTGCTATTGTATGGAGAAGAATTCCAGCCGGCAGGGGTGCTATTGTCCCTATTTGCGGTAAGACTATTCTTCACAAATATGGGCGTAGCCAAACAAGCTTTTATCACCAATGAGAGCCTGTTCCGCTATTCACTTTTTACCGCCATCATAGGCGCTACCGTGAATGTAGCCACTAACTATTTCATGATCCCTTATATGGGACCTAAGGGAGCTATCATAGCTACCATCATTTCATTTACCGTCAGCATTTTCATCCTGGACATATTCTTCAAGAGTATGCGCGGAAACCTGATGCTAATGTTAAAAGGCATATTCACCTTTTGGAACCTGAAAGGAATAAGATGAGCAAAGGAGCTTTTGACATATCGAACCATGGCAATTATACCGGAGAGACTGCGGTCCTCTTTGTGGTGTTCAGTAGACCGGATACTACTGCTCAGGTATTTCAGGCCATCAGGGAAGCTAAGCCTAAGCGTTTCTATGTAGCAGCAGATGCCCCAAGGGAAGGAAGAGAGGACGAGTATAAACGCTGTATGGAGGTGAGAGAGCTGGTTCAGCAAGTGGACTGGGAGTGCGAAACCCACTACCTATTCAGAGAAGAAAATCAGGGAGTGGCCAAGGGCGTTTCAGGAGCCATTAGTTGGTTCTTTGAGCAGGAAGAACAGGGTATCATACTGGAAGATGACTGTCTGCCTAATCAGAGTTTCTTCGCCTTCTGTGAAGAAATGCTCAACTACTATCAGGAGGATACACGAGTAATGAACATTACCGGAAGTTACTTCCTGAAAGATTTTGAGGTGCCCCTAAAAGAGTCCTACTTCTTTTCTAAGCTGGGACATATTTGGGGATGGGCTACCTGGAGACGAGCATGGAACCACTATTCTCTGATAGCCGAAGGCTATGCGGAACTGGATGAAGCTGGATTCTTAGACCATTTCTGGCTGAAGGATCAGGTTCCACATGCACACGAGTTCATGAAGCAAATTTCTCTCAAGAAAGAAGCTTCCTACACATGGGACTATCAGTGGGATTACACCATGTTCCGCCAAAATGGAGTAGCCATCACTCCCTACACTAACCTCATCACCAACTTGGGACTGGAGAATAACCAGGACAGCACACACGAATTTGATAAGAATGACCACCTACTGGTAAGCAATAAGGAAGAGTTAGCCTTTCCATTGATGCATCCCGCCCATATGATCTACAATGAGGAGGCAGATGAGCTGACCTTAAAGTTGACCTGTGGGATGGACAGGATGGCGAGAATGCGCCTATCCATGCAAAAAATAGTGCCTGCACCCGTTTGGGAAGGGATGAAGCAGGTATACCATAAAATAAAGGGAGGAGACACATGATACTAATGTACCATAATGTAGGGGAGGAAGTAGGCTTTAATACCCTTCCACTTGCCCAGCTTGAACAGCAGCTGGAGTACCTGAAGGGCCGAGTAGAGCTTTTGTCCATCAAGGACTATGTGGACAGGGTGATGGATGGAGGAACCACAGATGAGATGGCTACCCTCACCTTTGATGATGGGTAC
>JBCDBC010000302.1:0-6221 GCA_039184535.1 Bacteroidota bacterium
ACGGGCCTCTTTTTAGTATCCTTTCTGTTTGTACACATGAGCGGGAACCTGCTATTATTCAAAGCGGATGCGGGTCTTGCCTTCAATCAGTACACAAAATTCATGACCACAAATCCTGTCATTAAGACATTAGAATGGGTCTTATTTGCGGGATTTATTTTCCATATCATTTATGCCGCTATTCTTTCTCGTCAGAATACAAAGGCTAGGCCTGTAAAGTATGCCTATTCCGGCAACCAGAATGCAAGTAGTAGTTGGTTCTCCAGAAATATGGGCTGGACAGGAACGATTATTCTTCTCTTTCTGGTCATACATCTCATTATGTTTTGGGGATACTACAAATTTGGTGATGGGGAGACTGTAGCCCTAGAAAGAGCGTATCTCGAAAGCTGGAAAGTAACAGAAGTAACGGCAGTTCAGGACGATTTTGGAGAAGTGGCTGTAGGACAAGGAGATTACCTAACAAGGGAAACTTACCAACTCCTGAAAGGTGCAGGTGTGAATGAACTTAAAGGGATGTCCATGTACGAAGTGACTAAGTTCTCTTTCGGGAAGTGGTATATCTCCCTTTTCTATGTGGTGGCAATGGTCCTATTAGGTATGCACTTAAATCATGGTTTTCAAAGTGCCTTCAGAACCATAGGTCTGGTACATAAGAAATATACTCCTTTGATAAAGATAGCAGGGATGTTTATTTCTATAGTGGTTCCTATCATCTTTGCGTCAATGCCTGTTTATTTATTCCTCTTGAACTAATTTGAAGAAAGAATATAGAATATGAAACTTGTTTCTAATACCCCTCAAGGCCCTCTAGCCGAAAAATGGGATAATCATAAGTTCAATATCAAGCTGGTAAACCCAGCCAACAAAAGAAAATTTAAGGTTATTGTAGTAGGAACTGGCCTGGCGGGTGCTTCAGCAGCTGCTTCCCTGGCCGAGCTTGGATATCAGGTTACTACTCTATGTTTCCAAGATAGCCCCAGAAGAGCGCACAGTATTGCTGCACAGGGAGGGATTAATGCTGCCAAGAACTACCAGAATGATGGGGACAGTGTTTACCGCCTTTTCTATGATACCATCAAAGGAGGAGACTACAGATCCAGAGAGGCCAATGTATATCGTTTGGCCCAGGTAAGTGTCAACATCATTGACCAGTGTGTAGCCCAGGGAGTGCCATTTGCACGTGAGTATGGTGGATACCTGGACAACCGTTCCTTCGGAGGTGCACAGGTTTCCAGAACCTTCTACGCAAGAGGACAGACAGGACAGCAACTTCTACTGGGAGCTTATAGTGCTTTGAGTCGCCAAATAGGGCTAGGGAAAGTTGAGTCTCTGACCAGAAGAGAGATGCTTGACCTGGTATTGGTGGATGGACATGCTAAGGGGATTATCTGTAAAAACCTCCTTACTGGAGAATTAGAAAAACATGCAGCTGATGCTGTCATCCTGGCGAGCGGTGGATATGGGAACGTTTACTTTCTCTCTACCAATGCTATGAACTCCAATGGATCTGCAGCCTGGAGAGTACACAGGAAAGGGGCGCTCTTCGCAAATCCTGCCTACGTTCAAATACATCCCACCTGTATTCCGGTGAGTGGACACTATCAGTCCAAGCTAACGCTCATGAGTGAAAGTTTACGGAATGATGGCCGTGTATGGGTGCCTAAAAAGCAGGGAGACTTCCGACCTGCCAATGAGATCCCTGATGAGGAGAGGGATTACTACCTGGAAAGAAAATACCCCTCATTTGGTAATCTGGTACCCAGAGATGTGGCTTCCAGAAATGCCAAGATCGTAACAGACGAAGGGAGAAGTGTTACTCCAAATGGGAATGCCGTTTACCTGGACTTCAGGGATGCTATCAATAGAATGGGAAAAGATACTGTAGAGGCTAAGTATGGTAACCTCTTTGAGATGTACCAAAGAATCACGGACGATGACCCCTACTCCACCCCTATGAGGATCTTCCCGGCTGTGCACTATACCATGGGAGGACTTTGGGTAGACTATAACCTAATGACTAATATTCCTGGCCTTTACTGTCTGGGAGAAGCTAACTTCTCCGATCATGGCGCTAACAGACTGGGAGCGTCTGCCCTCATGCAGGGATTGGCTGACGGATACTTTGTGATTCCATTCACTATAGGAGATTATCTAGCATCGCAGCCCTTAAACGATCATATATCTAACGAGCATCCAGCTTTTGAAGAAGCTGCACAGGCGGTAAATGAAGAAACTTCCAAGCTGCTTAATATAAAGGGAAGTGATCCTAGATCTGTGGATACCTTCCACCAGCAACTCGGGAAAATCATGTGGGATTACTGTGGGATTACCCGTAATGCTGAAGGCTTGAAAAAAGCCAAGAAGCTGATACCGGAACTAAGAGCAGATTTTTGGGAGAATGTTACAGTACCTGGAAGTGATAATGAATACAATCCTGAACTTCAGAAAGCCTGGAGATTAGCAGATTTTTTAGAGCTTGGAGAACTCATGGTAGACGATGCCCTCCAAAGAGAAGAGTCTTGTGGATGCCACCTGAGAGAGGAGCACCAAACGCCTGAAGGAGAAGCCTTACGTAATGACCAGGACTTTGCTTACGCCGCAGCCTGGGAATATCAGGGATTTAATGAAAGCGAAAAAATGCATAAAGAGGAGCTGGAATTCGAGTTTGTAGAACTGAAAACCAGAAGTTACAAGTAAGATCCGACAAACAACTATTATGGCTGAACATATGAATTTAACGCTGAAAATTTGGCGTCAGAGTGGGCCGGAGGCGAAAGGAAAAATGAAGAATTATAAGGTAGGAGATGTGAGTCCTGATATGTCTTTTCTGGAGATGATGGACATGCTAAATGAGCAGCTCATTAAGGAGGGAGAAGAACCAGTAGCCTTTGATCACGATTGTAGGGAAGGAATTTGTGGGTCTTGTGGACTAATGATAAATGGACAAGCACATGGTCCTCACAAGAGAACTACTACCTGCCAGCTTCACATGAGAAGCTTTCAAGATGGAGACACCATCTATATAGAACCCTGGAGAGCTTCTGCTTTCCCGGTGATTAAGGACCTGATGGTAGATAGAACTGCCTTTGACAACATCATACAGGCAGGAGGATTTATCTCCGTAAATACGGGTAATGCACAGGATGCCAATGAAATCCCCGTCAGTAAGGACGTAGCAAATGAAGCTATGAATGCTGCTGAATGTATAGGGTGTGGTGCATGTGTAGCTTCCTGCAAGAATGCCTCTGCTATGCTGTTTACTTCCGCTAAAGTGATTCATTTAGGCACACTACCTCAGGGGAAGCCAGAACAAATGCGAAGAGTACAGCGTATGGTCAATACCATGGATGAAGCCGGGTTTGGAAATTGTACTAATACGGGTGCTTGTGAGGTACAATGTCCTAAAGGCATTTCCATCACTAACATTGCTAAAATGAATGCAGATTACCTGAAGTCTACTGTAGTTTCGGAGACTGAAGCCTAACAGCATTCCATATCATACATGAATGGGCCATCCTGAGGGTGGCCCATTCATATTTTTAGAAAATAGCCTTACCTTAGGTTGAAACCCCTAACTAGACTATAGACTATTGTGCTTAGGTATTTGGGCATTAGACTTCTTGGGCTGATTCCTTTGCTGTTTCTGATTACCCTTATGGGATTTGGATTTACCAGCCTGTTCCCTCTATCCAATGAAGTCTTGCTAATGGGAGAAATAGATGCCCAATCTAATTCTTACAAGATGCAGAGGCAAAAACGGAAAGCTCTCCTGGAGGAGTTTGACCTTGATAAGCCTCTTTTCTACTTTGAACTAAGAAGCCTGGCGGAGGATGATGCCTTGTCGGAAATTGAGCATCCCTTAGAGCGAAAACTATTCAGGAAATTGGCCTTATCCAGTGGGAATTGGCCAGCTGTAGAAGCATTTAGGAATAGCCTGCTAGCAGCAGAGGCAGATAGCCTTATTCCCGACTCCTCTTATGCCTTTCAGGTAGAAGTGAACTTAATTATGAGAAGATCATTCAGTTCTCTTCCTCCTGCCCTAGAGAGACTAAGTTCACAGTTTCCAATCCTTTCTCGGCCTGTTATAATCAGTTATCAAGAGATCTATCAAGGAAATAATCAGTGGAAGAGCTTCATCCCCTATCCTGCCTTCCATGGTACGCAAAACCGCTATCACATTTGGCTCATGAAGGTCTTGGGGGGCTTTGATTGGGGAAAGTCTTATTCCCGTTCCAGTATGAGCAGTGTGAAGGAAAGGTTGGGTTTTTACCTTCCATGGACCATCATGATTTCTCTGATGAGTATTTTACTGGCACTGCTAATCAGTATTCCCTTGGGGATATGGACAGCCCTTCAGGTCAATAGCTGGAAAGATAAGTTTATCCGAAACCTGTTTTTCTTCATAGATGGGATACCTAATTTCTGGTTAGCGCTATTGATGTTACATTTTTTTGCTAATCCTGACTACTTCTACCTTTCCAGAAATGAATTCTCAAATGCTATCCCAGAAGAGGGAGAAAGTATGTTCTTTCTCATTTTACGCACACTTCCCTATATGACCATACCTCTCATTACATATTCTTATGGATATATCATTTTTCTCAGTAGGATGGTAAGAGCTAATCTCCTGGATGTCCTTCAACAAGACTTCCTACTAGCCGCAAAAGTGAGAGCCATCCCTTCTTCCAAGAGAATCTGGAAATATGCTGCCAGGAATGCTTTACTCCCAGTCATCACAGTGGCAGGTGGCTTCATCCCTTCTTTAGTTAGTGGATCCGTCATTCTGGAAGAAATCTTCTCCATAAAAGGTATGGGGGTAGAGACCCTCAGGGCTGTAAGTGAGTTCGATATACCCATACTCTTAGGCATTCTCGTACTCTCAGCAGTCCTTACCCTTCTGGGGTATCTCATCAGTGATCTTATCAATATGTGGGTAGATCCAAGAGTCAGATTTGATAGCTAAGTCCAATGAAGCAGATACTTACATATCTCCTAAAGATATTATCCTATGTATGGGAGAATTTGGCTATCCTATTCCTTCTTTTTTTTAGTGCTGTTCTTCTCTTTCTCCCCATACTGGTGAATGATGTTCCACTTTGGGTAAGTGGAGAAGGGCACAGCTTTTCCCCTGCTCTGGATAGAGATAAAGCTGATCGGATCATAGAATCTGTAGAAGGCAGACAAATATTTGACCTGAGTAGCTATGACTGGCAGGACTTTGAAGGAGGAACTATTATTTGGCCCTTAATTCCTTACAGCCACAGGTACCAAAGTAGCAGGGTATCTGTGAAAGTACCTCCACTATCCAGGAATACCTATTTCGCCGAGCTAAAGCATGTCTCTTCCGGCCGACACTGGCTTGGGAGTAGTTTTGGACATGATCTTCTCACAGATATATTATACAGTAGCAGAACCAGTCTCCTGATAGCCGTCAGTACCTTATTCCTAACCTTACTTTTCGCCATGATAGCGGGAGGACTATCTTCCTTTTACCGGAATAGGTTCGTAGGTTTTTCAATTTGGGATATACTATGGCTAATCCTAGCGGTCTTTGCCCTCTATTTCTGGGTGTTCTACACTCGACAATATATACAGCTGACTTTTCTGGAGGGAGTTATTCGGATAGGTATTTTTATCCTCATAGGCCTGATCTGGTGGATGGGAAGAAAACTTTTTCATTTCCTCCCATTATTTCCTTTTCAGGTAACATTTCAGATTAGTCCTGATCTGCTTATTCTCAAGCTTATAGAGTTACTCACTACTTTTCCAGCCCTTATGCTGATCATCTGTTTCTCTATCTTCTTTGGAAATACTATTATGGATCTTATCCTTATCCTCAGTTTACTAAGCTGGACGGGCTTGGCCAGGATCATTAGAACAGAATCCTTCAAATTGGCTGAAAGTGGATTTATCCAAACTGCCAGGGGATTAGGGATCCCTCCCCTTACCATACTGTTCAGACATTATCTACCTAATTTAATTTCTCCTCTAATCATTCCGCTTAGTGGTCTGTTAAGGGGGCTACTGCTCATTGAGTCAGCACTTTCTTTCCTGAACATTGGGCTGAATTCCTCTATACCTAGTCTAGGAAGGTTGATAGGTAGCACTATAACAGACTATTCTAGCTGGTGGAACATATTATTTCCAGGACTTACGCTTTGTTTGCTTATTTTATCGTTACATATCTTAGGAGAAAAAATCAGAGATTGGTTTGATCC
>JBCDBC010000303.1:0-6220 GCA_039184535.1 Bacteroidota bacterium
AAGAAAGCCATGAAGAAAATGAATAAGATGGGAGGTGCTGGCAAAATGGGTAATGCCATGAATGCTATGCAGATGATGGGCAGAAAAAGATAACCCCCAACAAACCCTAAGCATGAGAAATCTATTAACTCTGTTCGTATGTCTGGCAGTATGCTACCTGACGTTCACTTCCTGCCAGAACATCCAATCCCAGGATACGAGTAATGCCAAGCCGGAATATGCCCTGGTGATCCATGGGGGGGCCGGAACCATTCTGAAAAAGAATATGACGCCAGAGCGGGAAGCCGCATACACGCAAGCGTTGCAAGATGCGCTGAATGCAGGAGAAGCGGTGTTAAAAGAAGGTGGAAGTAGTAAGGATGCAGTAATAGCGGCTATTCAGTTGATGGAAGAGAATCCTCTGTTTAATGCTGGAGTAGGAGCAGTATTTACCCATGAGGAAACGGTGGAACTAGATGCTTCATTCATGGATGGGGCCAGCCTGAATGCCGGTGCCATTGCCGGAGTAAAAACGGTGAAGAGCCCTATAGCAGCAGCCAGATTAGTGATGGATAGCTCTGTTCATGTGATGCTTTCCGGTAAGGGGGCAGAAACTTTTGCGGAAGGGATGGGGCTGGAATTAGTAGAGAATAGCTATTTCCATACCGACAGAAGACTTAATCAGATCAAGAAAATCAAAGAATCACAGGCATACAGTAAGCCTGGTCCTTATAAGGGAGAACTAAGCTTTGAAGGGATAGAAGATTACAAGTTTGGAACGGTAGGGGCTGCAGCACTAGATAAAGAAGGAAATCTGGCTGCCGGTACATCTACCGGCGGTATGTCTAATAAAAGATTTGGTAGGATAGGAGATGCTCCCATTATAGGGGCAGGTACTTATGCCAATAATGCCACCTGTGCAGTTTCCTGTACGGGACATGGAGAATATTTCATTAGAAATGTGGTAGCCTATGATGTTTCTGCCAGAATGCAATATCAGGGCCTCAGTCTTGCTGACGCAGGAGATGGCGTAGTGATGGGAACTTTGGTGGAAGAAGGAGGTAGTGGAGGACTCATCTCAGTAGACAAAGATGGAAATGTTCATATGCCTTTCAATACAAGTGGCATGTACCGTGGGTATGTGAAATCTACGGGAGAAAGCTATATAGGAATTTACAAGGACTAATAATGATACAGGGTTTCGAGAAAATTGCGGTGCTGGGTGCTGGCACTATGGGAAATGGGATTGCACACGTTTTTGCTCAGCATGGTTATCAGGTAAACCTGATTGATATTTCGGAAGAAGCACTCACAAGGGCTCAGGCTACCATCTCCAAAAACCTGGACAGACAGGTAAAAAAGACCATTCTCACGGAAGAAGAGAAAAGCCAGACGCTTGGAAGGCTCAATCTGATTACCAGCCTGGAAGAAGGGGTAGCTGACAGAGCCTTAGTAGTAGAAGCTGCTACCGAAAACCCAGATCTGAAATTCAAGATTTTCCAGCAACTGGATGCTCATGCTCCCAATCAGGCCATTCTGGCTTCCAATACTTCCTCCATTTCTATTACCCAAATGGCTGCCAAAACTGGCAAGAGTGATAAAGTCATAGGGATGCACTTCATGAATCCTGTACCTGTCATGAAGCTGGTAGAGGTGATCACTGGCTATGATACCTCAGAGGAGGTTACTCAGCAAATCATGGCCTTATCTAAAGACTTGGGAAAGGTACCTGTAGAAGCTAAAGATTATCCCGGCTTTGTGGCTAATCGTATCCTGATGCCTATGATTAATGAGGCTATCTATACCCTTTTCGAAGGAGTAGCAGATGTAGAGGCCATAGATACAGTGATGAAACTAGGCATGGCGCACCCAATGGGGCCCCTTCAGTTGGCGGACTTCATCGGGCTGGACGTATGTTTGGCCATTCTGGAAGTACTATATGAAGGCTTCGGCAATCCCAAGTATGCTCCCTGTCCCCTACTGAGGAATATGGTTACTGCTGGTCACTTAGGTAAAAAATCCGGTAAAGGCTTCTATTCCTACTAGACCAATTAGGGGATAAATGTATCCCGTTACAAAGTGTTTCTGAACCATAAGGCCCTACCATTTGAAAAAAGCTGGTATTAATGGTTATTTCTATTGATGTAGTTGAAAATAGCTATTTATGTAGCAGACCATTTTCACAGACCTAATTAGTAATGATATGAAATACCTGCCTTCCTTAGTTGTTGTCTTCTTACTCCTCTTCCTGTTTTCTTGTGGTGATGAAGGAGACTCAGACCCAGCTCCCTCAGGTCCATCTGTTTCCCTAAGTACCGTTAGTCCACAAGGCCCTTATCTGGTAGGGGTGGATGTTACCTTTCAGCTGGAATTAAGAACGGATGTTACCATAGGCATAGGATCATTTACCATTGACCAGGGAGGTACTCAACTTTTTAGTAAAGATGATTATGCAGGGAATGTAGTTAATCAGACCTTTATCTATAAGACTACGAGGGCTGATCTGGAGTCAGGAGGTACTACTTTTAGATTTACGCTGACAGATAAAAATGGAAGTTCTGCTAGCCAGGAGTCTTCTTTGGAGGTAGAAGTAGAGTATGACTTCCAGGTAGATGTACTGCTACCGGAACCAAGTTGGAATCTGGTAACCAATCAGGCTTTGAGTGATTCTTCTGGTGATAATGTAGATATTTTTCTGGAGTCTTCAGGTGGATTTGGTGGATCCATAAATACGTTCTTCAGTAGGAATGAAACAGTATTTTACAATGTGGAGGAAACCGATATTAACTTCTTTGATCCCAATATTTCTACAGCTCAGATTGTAGCTGCCATAGATGGGCTTGAGGCCTTATCTTCTATAGTAGTTACTAATTCTGCAGCGAATCCATCGGTTATAAATTTTCCTATCGTCGCTAACATTCGAGGAAAGGATGTGTATGCTGTGATAGGATTTTCAAATGTTGCTGGAAGCACATGGGGCTATCGAAAGGTTTCAGAGGATGCTGGTAACTAATTTTCCTGTTAGCCAAAGACCATGAATTCCGGTAAAAAATAATTCTATGCTAAAACGACTTCCCACAATTAATCTACGGTGGTTCTTCTGGGGAGTCGTTTTTCTCTTACATATTATCTTTTTTTTCACTCAACAGCATCAACATTACCTGCCAGACTCCTATGAGTATGCAAAGGAAGCCTATAACCTCATAGATCATGGTGTCTTGTATTGCGGAGAACTAGATGATTCCATTAACTTTGACCTATTCACCAAGAGAGCGCCGGGCTATCCGGCTCTCTTAGCATTTTGTGTACAGCTTTTTGGAAGTGAGCTCGCCATCATAGGCTTTCAGTTTCTGCTGAGCTTATTCAACATTTTATGGGTAGTAAAGCTTCTGAAACTCTTAGAGGTTTCTTATCGATATAGACTTACTTTCTTTTTTCTCCTACTATATCCTGCCCAATTTATGTACGTGAACTGGGTCATGACGGAAATTTTCTTTCAAAGTTGTCTACTGCTCATGCTGGCCTCAGTCATTTACTGGCATAAGACAGAAAACCAGACTTGGTTGTGGGTCTACCTATCGGCATTTCTCTTGGGGATATTTACTAAGCCTGTTTTGTATCTGTTTGTCCTTCCTTCAGCAGGGGCCCTTCTGTATTTGGGCTGGCCCAGGCTTAGAATTACTTTAATTTGTAGTGTGGTGATTCCTTTCCTCACGGTAGGGATGTATATGCAATGGAATTATCAGCGTACAGGTTTTTTCCATTTCTCTTCCATCCAGAATTTGACGCTTCTTCACCAAGCAACTTACCAAACGCTTGTATCCAGTCAAGGTCCAGAAAAAGCTGAGGATATCATTACCTTCATTGAGCTTACCGCTGCCCAAAAGCAGTCTTATGGAGAGGAGCAGGAATATATTCAGAAAAGAGTCTGGGCTGAAATCCGGAATGTTCCCACCACCTATACTATGCTTCATGTGAAGGGAATTCTAAACTTCCTACTGGACACAGGTCGTCAAGATTTTTTCACTTCTATGGGCTGGGATAAGCAGATAGTAGGTAAATGGGAGAGTAGAAGAACTGAAGATTTTTGGATTAATCTCAGGGACCTTTCCTTTGGGAGGATGCCGCCCCTTTTGATTATTCTCATAGGAAATCTGCTGAAAATAGTAGGGATTGGATTATTCTTACGCACATCCAACATTTCGAAATCTCTAAAATGGGTGCTGATAGGGATTCCCTTGTATATAGCTGTGATGACTGGAGTATTGGGAAGTGCTCGATTTGCTGTGACGGTTTTCCCCATTCTCACCCTTTGCGCCATCATCGGATGGTCCACAGTCTATGCTAGGTGGAGAAATGCCTTTAGACTAGGAGAAAAGTAGCTTCAAATAGAAAGACGGTTTAGAAAGGTATTCTCTCAGATCTACTTCCTCAAACATACTGGTGAAGAGCTGTTGAATAGCTTGATTCCCAGATGCCTTTCTGATCATATAGTCCAGGAGAAAAGGATACCTCCCCAAACGCTGAAGTTTGTGGCTCAAGGCCAACTCAGCTCCTATCTTGTTGAAAAGTTTCTGATCATAGGTGCTCATGTAGTCTTCATCGAACTGATTAGTCCTAAAACAGCTTTTTGCCTGCTCAGATGCCAGCCGGCCGCTAATGATGGCGTTAGCTATACCTTCTCCGGTGAAGGGGTCTATCAAGCCTGCTGCATCTCCTGTCATAAGATAGCGTTCACCTGATACCTTTCTTCTCAAAGAACCAAAGGGGAGAGAAAATCCCTTAGGGCTTTCCAAAGCTTCTGCTTGATGAAATCTGTTTCGAATAGAGGGGTGTTCGAGAAAACGGTTGAAGATCTGGCCAAGATTCTCCTTCCGTTTTTTTGTATCAGTGCTGAGCATGCCAATACCAACATTAACCTTCCCCTCTCCTAAAGGAAAGATCCATGCATAACCAGGAAGAACGGATTTGAGGTAGTGTAACTCCAGGAAGCCATGATCATGACAGTCTGAAACTCCCTGAAAATACTGTCTAAGTCCTACACTCAGATGCTTTGGGGTAGACTTAAAAGGGTGTTTCTTTCGGGCTAGAATAGAAGTAGCCCCACTAGCATCAATGAGAAATTTCGTCTCAATAGGACCGGTACTTGTTTCCAACCTCCATCCCTGAGAAATTCTACTGAACTGAGTTAATCTGCACCCTTCTTGGTTGAGAATGGCCTTATGTCCCTTGGCAGCGGCGAATAGAAGATGGTCAAAGATTTCCCTTTCCAGGACAAAAGAGGGACTATCAGCAGGCTGATAAGTGGGAGCTTGTTTGTAGGGGACATCTAGTATACGTTCAGATGGGGATAAGAAGCGGATTCCCCAGGAAGCTGATGCAGTAGGTATGGGGAGCACCTTTTTTCTGAAATCAGGGATCAGCCTATTCAGTTCTGAGAAGACTTTGCCACTTAAAGCATCTCCACAAATTTTATCCCTTGGGAAGCTCGCCTTATCAATCAAGATGACTTTCAAGCCAGAATCGGCCAGTGAGAGGGCAGCTGTACTTCCTGCTGGTCCTGCCCCTACTATGAGTATGTCTGTTTGTAATGTATGTATGGTCTAAAGATTATGTTCCCACACCCACGCGTCTATTCCATAGTCTCCTTCCAGACTGAGTTCCCTGTTGCGGGCGGCCTGTTTGGTATCATACCCCCCAGCAGTTAGGCGAAACTTGCCTTTATACCGCATAATGCTGGCGGTCACCCCTTTTCCAGCGAATTGCTTCACCCTATTGGTTGCATTTTCCTCCGTAGCAAAGCTCCCTACTACCACTAGGAAGGGCTTCAAAGGTCTTCCCATATTGATATTAGCTGGCTTAGGAGCTTCATCCTTTACTTTGATAACCGCTTGTTCTTCAAAGGCTTCATCTCCATCATCACTAAATTCACTATCAGCAAATGCTTCATCCTGAAACTCATCTTCCTCATCAAAGCTTCCTTGAATTTCAGGTACGAAAGAAGCCATATCCTGGATGGAGTCAGACATGTCCTGAAAGATAAGGCTGTTTTTGACGGGAGCTACCTTTCGGGTCAGAAAATCCAAATTACTTCCTTTTTCTTCTTTGGGAGGGATGGGAAGCCTTGGACCCTCGGCTACACTTCTGACAGCAACGGGCTGCTGATAATAGGTGTCTTCATACACCATAATGGAGCCGGTATAACAGGCTACCCACAAATAGCGGGTAACGGGGTCTATAC
>JBCDBC010000304.1:0-6197 GCA_039184535.1 Bacteroidota bacterium
TTCCGTTCAACTATTCGGATTAACAGTTAAGGACTATTTGTTGAACAGATGTTGAATAAATGGATACTTTTGAATGTGGAATTTATAATCTGTGAAGGTCGAAAATAGGAAAATCGGTAATACACCTTACAGACAAGACTCTCCACAAAAGTCATATTTGTTTGAGCTGTTAAATACTCACCATGCTATTGATAAAACCCATTGAAAAGAAAGCCATTATTGGTTGGATTCTGCTTGCAGTATTGTTAATCTTTCTCGCTTTTGTAAAACCCACTATTAGTAAACCCGTAGCACGAGGCCAGATCTTTATGGACAAAGAAGTGCCTAAGGTTGTATATCCTAGCTATGAGGATCTAAATGCAAATCAATCTACACTTACCTTAACATCAAAAAAGGAGGACGAAGTGCCCTCTGACGCACACATCTAATGAAATAAGCTGTTTGGAATTAGGCTGTTCATTTCCCCAACACATCATATGATTATCAGGTATAAGCTCATGAGGCTAACTCTTTCAACTTCCATTGAGTGAGAACGAGCCGGACAATCCTAGGGAAAAATGAAATCCACAGCAGATAAGAGTTAACTAGTGTAGACAATTCAATTCAATTCAATGATGCCGGAGACATACTGTCTTCGGCATTTTTTCTAAGATGTATCCTAATGATTACCGACTACAGCCAGTCTAATGTGGCTCGTTCACTGGTATACTTCCCTGGGAAATGATTTTGGGTATCTAATCTCAGAGCAGGACTATGTTCTTGCTGGTATTTGTCATATGACTCCTGAGACTTAAAATCATACTGAAAAATGTAGACTTGCTCTGTGCCTTGTGCCTTGAGGATTCTGAATGAAAGAACCAGACCAGTAGCTATAACATCTGGGACATGTACCGTCTTCATCCAGTCTAGCCACTCTTTTTCTACTTCTTTCTGTATGGTGAGGCTTACCTGATATGTGATCATAGGAGAAAAGGTATAAAAAATCAGAAGTTAAATTAAGCCATGGAAGCTGATTAAGCTTCTCCTTATTTTATGAGCTGAAGAAAGAACTGGATATCTTTCTCTCCTTTCTTCGTAAGCTCACCTCTTTTTTCTACTTGTATGTGAGTCTCTCCCAAATAGGTCATGCCCAGATAGCCTGCGGATAATTGAAAAGCTGTGAAAAAGCTGGGAACACTGGCTCCATTGGCAGAACTGACGGCAGCCATAGATTTTCCTCTGAGTTTTCTCCCCAACTCCTTTCTGATGGTGAGTAAGTCTGTCATCCTATCAAAGAAATTCTTCATGATGGCACTCATGCTGTACCAGTAAATAGGTGAGAGAAAAATCAAGATATCATATTTCTCTATGATCTCCTCCATCAAGGCGAGATAATCATCCCCTTCATTCTGATGCTCATAATCAAAGTAGGAGAAATTATACTGAGTGATATCTATAAGCGGGAAGCCGCTTAATGCTGACAAGCGCCTTCCTGTAGTTTGGGTATCTTGTCCACTATGGGAGCTCCCCATGATGATGACACCTTTCGCCATAAGTATATTGGTTTGTTGGTTATGAGCCGAAGTAAATCAACACCTTAAGCCTAATTCGTCTGCTCTAGGACCTTAAGGCATAATCCCCATTTTCTGCATGAGAAAGGTCGCATTCAGGTTTTGAGAAATGCCATCCTGCAGCTTGTAGTCAAAGCTAAGTTCATCTTCGTGTATTTCTACTTCAAAGCGTTTGTTGGTTACGTGCTGAGGGAAATCATCTTGTAGGGAACCCAAACTAAGGTCATGTGTGGCTACCAGTCCTGAGGCACCCAGGGAAATGAGCTGCTCTATGAACTTCCGTGAACCGGTCTGTTTATCCTTGGAGTTTGTACCTCTGAGCATTTCATCCACGATCACAAAGACAGAGGAAGTGCCCTCCAGTAAGTCAATAATCTTTTTAAGCTGCTTCAGTTCCGCATAGAAATAGGACTCATGGTCTTCCAGAGAATCAGTAGCTCTAATGCTGGAAATCATAGTTTGGGGGCTGAACTCAAAGGAAGTGGCGCAAACCGTAGATCCATTCATAGCCAGAATAAGATTAGTCCCCATAGTCCTGAGGAAGGCACTTTTCCCTGCCATATTAGCTCCTGTAATGAGCAGAAGTTCTCCCTGCATCATTGAGACTTCATTGGTAACTCGAATAGTGGGAGACAGTAAGGGGTGGCCTAACTTACTTGCCTGTAAAACGGCCTGTTTGTCGGACAAAGTCGGCCACACGTAGGCTGGATGGTTAAAGGCCAGTCTTCCGTAGCTATTAAGTGAATCCCATACGGCCATGCTGTCCAACCATTGAGGCAATTCTCTTTTATAGGCATTTCTCCAACGGTCTAGTCTTATGAGACACTGGAGGTCCCAGAGAAGCGTTCCATTTAGGATGATCCCCATGATCATATTTAGCCGCTGATCAAAGTAGTAGCTCAGGCTTGCCAGCTTTTCTATGGCTTTACTTGCCTGTCCATTTTCTGTGAAAAGTTTTGCTTGTAATCCTTTCAGGAGGTCAGAAGAAAATGGCGCATCCTCCACCTTAGCCAAAAGCAGCTTATATTTTTTCAACAGATCCGTCTTTTGCCCCATTTGGAGCTGTTCCTTTTGGGTGAGGTTTAGGTGCCTGCCTATGATCAGAAGGTTGATGATGAAGAATAATAGGGGTGTAGTGGAGGGAATGATCTGTAGCGTACTTCCCCACCCTGGAACGAAGGATAAAAGATAGACCAGAAAGCTTAGTCCAAACAGTATGGGCATAACCCACAATAAGATCCGGTAAGATGGCTCATTCTTTAAGGCATTCTCTTCCTGTATCCACTTCAGAATGGCCTCAATATCTTTTGAAGATTCCCAGCTTCCCTTACCAGCTACCTGAAACTCCTGAGACCAGCCAGGTGCTTCAGCTAGTTCTGCTATAGCAGCTTGTCTCTGGAGAATGCTTTCCCTTTTAATAGGAGGTGAACTGAGAGACGCTGCCAGCTTCTGCTTCCCTATAACACTTACACTTCTATTGAGAAAGTGGAAGACAGAAGACTTCCCAAATATGTCCAGATCATAGCTAAAGGCGTGCGCAGGGTCTACAAATTCCTTCCCTTCCTCAAAGGCGCTTAAATCTCCTTCCAGAAACCCTGCTTCTGCTTTATTGATAGAGAGTAAGGCCTCCATGTCTTCTTTTTCTCCTACTACCTGAATGTGATAAGAAACCAGGAAGAGAAAACCTACAAAGAGGCTGATACCAGTAAATAATCCCCAGCCAATGTGTACGCCAAATACAAAATATGTCAGGATAGCGCCTCCCAGGAAGAGAGCTAGTCGGGCATAGGACAGGAGGAGATACTTCCTATTTATTTGGGCAAGGTCTTGCTGGTAGGTTTGAATATTCTCCTGATAGTAAGCAGCAGGTGATGAATTTCTCATGAACTAAATACGTGTATAAACTACCTGATGTTGGTTAAATCAGGGTGTAAATGGCCTCCAGTTCTCTTCCTTTTTGGGCATAGTCTAAGCCGTAGCCCACCACAAAGTCTGAAGGAATAGAAAACCCCTTATACTCAGGGGGATTGTCAAACTGAAAATTGTCAGGCTTAAATAAAAGGGTAACCATCTTGACTGAAGTGGCCCCTATGGAAGAGAGATACTGTCTTAAAAACTGCAGTGTATAGCCTGTATCTACTATGTCTTCTACTATGATTACTTCTTTTCCGGTAACGCCTTTATTGAGGCCTAGGAGTACATTGGCATGCTCAGAGCTTGTTAAGCCATCTCCATAGGTAGAGACTTTCACAAACTGTATTTCTGGCTGTACCCTGAGTGCCCGTACAAAGTCAGATGCGAACATAAAAGCCCCATTCAGTACAGGGAGTACAATTACCTCCTTCCCCTTATAAGTTTCATTAATCTCAGCAGCAAGTTCTGCTATTCTTGCCTGAAGTTGTTCTTTCGAGATATATAGTTTAAAGCTTTTATCCTTGATCTGAACGGTTTCCATAAACGAGAGAATGTTGCATCTGCGAGCCAGATATATCTCTGGCTATTTGTAGATAAAAATGGCTAATTATTACACTTGGCTGTGAATTTACAGGGGCTTTTTATGCAATAAAAGAGATTCATGGAAAGTTTCGATAATATTCAGGGCACCACTCGTAATATTTTATTCATATTTGAGTAACTGATTCTGTAACTTTGAGTGGTAGGCAAAGAGAGTAGGGCTCATTCTAACAAAAATCAGCGTGAGTGATCCAATAAAACACGAATGCGGTATTGGGGTAATCAGGTTACTAAAACCCCTTGAGTATTATCAGGAAGTGTACGGTTCGGCCCTCTGGGGATTAAATAAGCTGTACCTCCTCATGGAAAAACAGCGTAACAGGGGACAGGATGGTGCAGGGATAGGGTGTATAAAGCTGGACATGAAACCCGGCAAACCCTATCACGCGAGAATGAGAACTACAGTAGCCAATCCATGGACACATCTATTCGGAAAATTGAGGGAGCGAATGGATGAATTCAAAGAGAGTTTCCCGGAAGATCATCATGACCCTCGTATACTTAAGCAGAACTTTGATTACGCTGGAGAGGTGCTTATGGGGCACCTTAGATATGGGACACATGGGAGTTATGGAGTAAACTATTGTCACCCCGTAATTCGCACCAGTAATTATGCAAATAAGGCCCTCATGCTGGCGGGAAATTTCAACCTCACCAACGTAGATTATCTCTTTAAAAAGCTGGTAGAATTAGGCCAGCATCCGCGGCACCTGACGGATACAGAGACCATGCTTGAGAGGATAGCTCACTTTCTGGATATTGAATATGACCAACTGGTCAGAAAGTATAAGAAAGAAGGCTTTACCCCAAATGAGATTTCTCAGCTCGTAGCAGATGACCTCAACATTACCCGGGTACTAAAACAAGCTGCTAAGGCGTGGGATGGTGGTTACGCCATTGGAGGTATTTTAGGAAATGGGGATATGTTTGTGCTAAGAGATCCTAGTGGAATCCGTCCCTGCTACTATTATGCAAATGATGAGGTAGCTTTGGCTGCCTCAGAGCGTGCTGCCATTTGTACGGTCTTTAACCTAAAACCTGAAGAGGTTCAGGAGGTACCTCCCGGGCATGTTTTTGCTGTTAAAGGAAGCAGTAAGAAGATCACCTGTAAGCCATTCTTTAAGGAAGAATTAGAAAAGAGAAGCTGCTCTTTCGAAAGAATATATTTCTCCCGTGGGAGTGATGTAGATATTTATCAGGAAAGAAAGGACCTGGGAAAAGAACTGGTTCCACGCTTACTAGAGAAGCTGGATTACGACCTGGACAACAGTGTTTTCAGCTTTATCCCTAATACGGCAGAAAGTGCCTTCCTAGGATTAGTGAAAGGACTGGAAACCTGGCTAAATGAGCATAAGTTTCAGCAAATCCAGAAAATGGGCTCTAAGGTAGATCCGGAAAAGCTCAAAGCTATCCTGTCAAAAAGGGCTAGAGTAGATAAAGTCATCAGCAAGGATGTGAAAATGAGAACCTTTATCTCTGATGACTCTTCACGTAATGACCTGGTTGCCCACGTATATGATGTTACCCGGGGGATTATCAAGACCGGAAAAGATACCCTGATTTGTATTGATGATTCTATTGTGAGAGGGACTACCCTGAAAAAGAGTATTCTCCAAATTTTGGCTAGACTTAAGCCCAAGAAGGTCATTATCGTTTCTTCTGCTCCTCAGATTCGGTATCCTGACTGTTATGGTATAGACATGTCTCAGATAGAGAGGCTAGTATCCTTCCAGGCTGCCATAGCCTTATTAGAAGATAGGGGGCTATCTAATGTGAAGGAAGAGGTGTATCAGCGGATCAAAGGGATGAAGGAAGATGGCCGTATGCACGAAGAGAACTATGTGAAGGCTATTTATGACCCTTTCACACAGGAAGAGATATCTGCCAAAATTGCTGATATAGTGAGGCCTGCAGACTTTCCGTATGAACTGGAAGTCATGTACCAGACCATAGAAGGACTTCATAATGCTCTTCCGCAACATAGCGGAGACTGGTATTTCTCAGGAGATTATCCTACTCGAGGTGGAAACAGAATCGTAAATCAGTCTTACCTGAATTTCTATGAAGGGAAGAATGAGAGAGCTTATCAGCTTTCTCTACTCTAGATCATTCTTACATACAGGTAAACAGAAA
>JBCDBC010000305.1:0-6191 GCA_039184535.1 Bacteroidota bacterium
ATATAGCGCATAGGGATTTTTCCCTAAATATACCTGTTTCATTTTGCTCTACTACTTAGAGTTCCGTTAGGAGGTATGTTACAAAGCAATTCTAAACACAGGTCTTTTCAACTTCTATCACTTTTCCATCCTTGAAGGTAATTGTGAGTTCGCCATCTTCCCATCCCATCCCACTTCCACATTGGCCTAAATAATAACTAATCGTACAATTCCCCTCTTCACAGTCTGACCATGTTGAATTTCCAGCTAGGGATTTACTTCCAAGAAGTAGCTTAATATCAGCAACAGAGGTTCCCTTCAATTCATAGTTTTTTAGAAGGCTATTTACCATCTTCCATCTGCGCCCTTTTTCCATATCTTCTTCCCCTTCACTCCAGTTTCTCCATTCATGTGCATCAAAAGGAGTTCCACAGCTAGTCACTAAAGCAAGAAAAGATACAGATAGAATTAGACTGATCAGAAAGCTCTTCATTTACTACCCAAGATTTGATATTTGAAATTTTACTACCTGAGGATAACTAGCCATCTGGTATATAGAAAACGTTAGATGAATTACTACTCACATTTCTCAATCACCTCCACTTCCTGAAGAATTCTCTCCTTTATCAGCCCCGATAACATATCTGGAAATTTTCCATAAAACTCTCTCAATACCTAAAAGCGGAACTCATAAGGGATTGTTCCTTCTTAGGTATATCCATTCTGTAAGCCACCTCTTCCCAATTTTTGATAACATTTTTCACCTCACCTAAGATGGTACTCATCTCCTTTCTATCAAGTTGAAAATACATCCCAACCTCAAAAGCAAGCTCAAAATCAAGATCATTTTGATGTAAATCGATGTTCAAGGCTAGGCCATTCTTTTCTGTTGATGGATTCAGATCAAATGCAGGGGATAATACCCATCCATCATTACTAAGTAAAAATCCATGATTTCTTAAATGGTCATCAGTGTTAGAAACCGCTATATTAAAAACGATTCGTCGCCATAGTTGTGCTAAATCTTGCCTAGGCCTAGCTCCAGAGAATTGAATAAATTCTGCTAAATCCAAATAGCTCGCTTCCTCCTCCCTTAGTATCTCTTCCGTTTTTCCAGTCATAGTCATGGCAGAAGAGAAATGAATACGCGTATCTAGCTGTCGATCAAATCGTTGTGTTAAAAAGGTATGATGCTCTCCACTTATTTTTAGCAGTTTTGAAGGTGCCATTTGTATTCCAGCAGCTATAGCCAATTGGTATGTTAGATACTCCCATGCTCCTTTATCAACCATATCGTTTCTAGAAGGGAATTTAGCTATCCACATTTGTCTATCTACATCGTAGACATTCGCTTTAGGCCTGGCTCCTCCTAAAGAAGAACCTGGAGCCAATAAAACTGAAAGCCATTTCTTAATGGAGCTTTCTGCTGCATCCGATTCTATTGCATTTGCAGCAAATTGCAGCTCTCGCAATGAAGAAACAGGAGGTATAGGAAAGTCATGTTGGTTGTCCAAAAAGAGTCCTTCCGGATCAGTTTTGAACCTCAATGCACCCATCCTACTTTCATCCTGAACACCCAATAAGAAGTCAATATCGTAAAGGGCTTGTGGGGTAACTCCTCTTTCTCTTGCTAATAGATTTGCTCTTCGTTGTAATAATGTTCTTCCCCACCTATCAGGCATAGAGTCAAGAAAAAGGCCAAAATTCTCTTTCCCCACCGGAAATTGTGGTCCCGTATACCACCCTATGTCGGGATCAATAAGTAGTTGAAAATCTGAATGAATCCAATCTGGATCATATTCAAAACTAAATGCCTTTCTACCTTTAGCCTGGTGAACGGATAATTGCCCTATCAGTCTAGGTAAGTCCATTCCCTGCCAGTGTGCATAAACAAAAATATCTCTTTTCCCCTCAGCCATCTTTTCTCCTACTTATCAAGGAAATATCCTGTAGCTTTCTGCCAAGCTCATCTTCTGCAGCCAGCTTCAGAATATCATTTTGTAAGCCGAGTACCCTTAGCACATTAAAATAAGCCCCCATTGAAACACTAGGACTTCCTTTTTCTACCTGGTACAAAGTAGTACGGTTGATGTTCGCACGTTCTGCTACCTGAATGGTAGTTAGGCCGCGTCTTTTTCTGGCTAACTTCAAGTTTTCTCCTAATTGCTGGAGTATCTTCTGATGTTTAGGGAATAGGATCTGTTTCTTAGATTTCATTATTGTTGATTATTATCAACAATAATAAATCATTTGTTGGTAATAATCAACAAGCATAAAACAGATAGTTAGCCTTATCTTCCTGTTTTAACAGTAATGAGAATGCCCTAAACTCTCACGACAAGCTAAACCACTTCCTCACCGTCCATTCTATGGTCATGAAGATTAGTAGAAGGATCATTAGCCATTCCAGGTGATCAAAGGTTACTCTGGTTTCTTTCCAATCTGATTCTGGTACCAGGGTAGGAATAGCGGCTAGTTTTTCAGGTAGAGAAGGCAGATCCTTTGCGTAGATAAACTCTCCTCCGGTTCTGAGGGCTATCTGCTGCATGAGGTCCTTATCTGCCGTAAGGGCGTAATGCTCTACATTGGACTTTCCTACGGAGAATTGACCTCTGTCAGTGCCTATTCGCACATTGTCCTTTCTCCCTTCCGCTACATAGGTATAGGTCCCCTCTGCCAGTCCGTTTTGTTCCAGGAAGTACTGGGCCGGATTTACTTCGCTTAAAAAGAGCTCTTCCTCTGTCCCATCAGGAATATGGAGGGTCATCTTGATTTCTACTCCTTCAAGTGGGTTGTAGCTATCGTCATAGGCTTGCCCCTTAAAGGTGGCAGGTTCATCTCCGGAGAATAGTTTTTTGGAAGGCCTTACGCTGAACTTCTTTCTATCATCATCTGCCATCAGCCACTTCACATTGTTGAATAGCCACTGGTCAAAGAGGTCGAAGTTTTCCACTTCCAGGTAGCTATGGGAACGCATTCTCCAGAAATTCTCTCCCAGGAAAGTCATGTTCTTCTTACCCAATTGACTTTGGAGGGCATAAATGGGATAATCTAGGACAATGTTCTTGATCTTGGCAGTAGCCATGACTTCTGCACTTCCTTTGGGCACCCACTCTGATCTATTCTGGTAGAGAGGGGGCGCTGAGTTAGCCCACTTCAGCCATGTATCACTGAAGGTGTAGGTAGAGTGGCGCTGATAAGCCGGGAGAAACTGCATGGTAACTTCTTCTCTCCTTGGCGAGATGGAAGTAGGCACCAAAGCCATATGATCCATCACGGGGCGCAAGGTACGTAGATCTGTGAAGGCCCCTACAAAACACATGAAAGGCTTATTCTCCTCCTTAATGGACTGGAGGATTTGACTTACCCAAAATCTGTCCGCCGTACTCTGAGGGAAGTTATGGAGAATCAACAAATTGGCTTCTGAAATAGCTTCACGTGTAGGTTTCTCATAATAAGTACCTGGCTCCTTAAGAATGAACTCCATTAGCTCATACCTGTCTTCCCGCTCAAAGGCTTTCTTAATGGCACCTATATCTGGATGGGGGGAACCTGCAAAGAGGGCAATCTTCACTCGAGTTTCCAGCACATCTATGAAAATGCTACGAGAGTTATTCCTGTAGGTGATCTCATCAGATAGGCGGGTTACCCTGATGTCATAACGTTGGAGCCCTATTTCTTCTGGTGTAACGGAGAATTTCACTTCTCCCTGCACCTGGTTACTCCCGAGGGTGAGGGTTTGGGTATCCAGGGTTTTCTTCCCTTCCATCAGGCTCACCTGAAGCCTGGCTCTATCAAAGCCTTCTCCGGCTATTCTCAACTGTATAGGCATCTCACTTTCCAGGTAGCCAATTTCATTATAGAGAACCTCCTTTATGTAGACATCTTTCTGAGGCGTAGTATCTCCCAATAGTACCGTGTACACAGGAAGGGTAAAATTCTGGGCTTCGTAGAGAGGATTTTTTCCGGCAGTAGTGATGCCATCAGAGATCATGACCACAGCGCCCAGATTCTGATTTTGGTAAAGCTTACGCACTTCTGAGAGTGCCTTGGCAGCATTAGTCCCTGTTCTGTCAAAGGAGAGTGAGTCTGAAGAAATATCCGGAATCAGCTCATCTGCAAATCCGAAAACGCCAAGATCTACGCTTTCTTCCCTGAGTCCACTGATCAACTGACCAAAGAGAGTAGGATATTCCTCCTTCACAAAGGAGGAGTCCTTTTGAATGACCAAACTTTCAGATACGTCCTGCACCACCGCTATGATGGGCGCATAGGTAATCTTGTTGAGGTAATTAATAAGGGGCTGTAGCAGTAAGGCTGTGATGATGCTCAGCAGCAGAAACCTGATGGTTCCTAATACCACACGCCAGGGCCTTGACAAAAATTCTTTCGAATCATTATACAGATACCAGGTGAGAACACCAGCAATCAGAATAATTGGAATTAACCAGAGCGGGGAGTATCCAAATGTTAACTTCATGTACTAAGCTGAGCTAATGTTTGTGTGTGCCTCCCAGCCTTTAGAGCCTTAGGCCATTACCATACCACCGTCTACATTAAACACCTGTCCAGTAATGTAAGTAGACATATCTGAGGCCAGGAATACACATAAATCAGCTACATCCTGTGTGCTTCCGGCTCTCTTAAGAGGTATACCTTCTAACCAAGTGTTTAGTTCCTTTTCAGGCAGGCTTTTCGTCATCTCCGTAGCTATGAAGCCCGGTGCTACAACGTTGGCCCGTATGTTTCTGGAACCGTACTCCCTGGCAATAGACTTGGTATATCCTATCATCCCTGCCTTAGAGGCTGCATAATTTGCCTGACCAGCATTTCCTTGCAAACCTACCACGGAACTCATATTGATGAAACACCCACTTCTTTGCTTGAGCATAATTCTCTCCACCGCCTTGGTAGTGTAGAAAATGCTGTTCAAGTTAGTGGTGATCACTTTGTCCCACTGCTCTTCACTCATTCTCATGTGAAGGGTGTCAGCGGTGATTCCGGCATTGTTTACTACTATATCTATACGTTCAGCCTTGGACTTTAAGTCTTCCACTAGCTGTTTTGTTACTTCAAAATCCGCTGCATCTGCCTGATAGCTGTAGGCCTTTTGTCCTTTAGCCTCTATTTCTTTCACCAGACTTTCTGCTTTCTCTACTGATGATCTAAAGGTGAAAGCTACGTCTGCACCCTGATCTGCAAAGGTCAATGCAATGGCTCTTCCGATTCCTCTTGTAGCTCCAGTAATCAGGGCCACTTTATCAGCAAGTAATTTCATAGTACCTCTTGTATGTGTGTAGTCAAATGAGGCTCCAAATATAGAAAAAGTACGCAGGTGGAAAAATTCCCTTTAGCCTGATGAAAGACTTGGGATGACAAACTTCAGGAAGATTCAGTACTGTGGGCATTTTGTAGGCAAGACCAGATTAGATCAAAGTCTTCCCAATCCTCTCTTTTCAGGGTAATGATCTGGTCCAGAAAGGTGAGAGAAATCCTGTCGCCTTCATTTCTTGCATTGGCATACCTGAGTGGAAACACGTGATTATGTGGCTGGTACTGTATCTCATAGAGAGAAATCAGGGAAAAGTGGGATTCCAGAAAGAATATTTCTGCATAGGTACGCTTGAGCTTGGCATAGGCAAACATATTACCCAAGCCCATGCAAGCAAGTGCACCTATAATTCCCAGCCACAAAATATTCTCACCAGCAGCTACTCTGATGATGATGGCCAGCATGAGAATGAAGAAAAAGATCCCGTAGTAGTAGATAGCAAATTCCTGCAACATCCAGAGTTTGTTACGGTGAGAAGGAAAATGCTTACTTCTAAAACGAGTCATGAATATATTCTTATGCTGATATTTCTCAAGAAAAGTGGGTTGGTATTTCCCTTATACCCTGAAGCCACACTTTTGTTTGCATACGCTTCCTACCAGCAAGCTGTAATTCTGTTATTTCTAGCCAACCATCTGCTACCCTGACAAATAAGGCATTATCCCTGAGAAGGAGTTGGCCGGGCTTTCCACTTTCTTCCAGCTCAGAAATTCTGGTGAAGAAGATCTTAACATTCTGATCCTCCAGCAAAGTCCATGCAGTTGGGAAGGGAGACAATCCCCTCACGAAGTTATAGATGGTTTCTGCAGGTTGGTCCCACTTAATTCTACAATCTTCCTTAAAGATCTTAGGCGCATGATGTTGGAAGAGAGAATCATCC
>JBCDBC010000306.1:0-6184 GCA_039184535.1 Bacteroidota bacterium
AACCAAAGCTGGCATCATCTCTATCTCTTATGCTGCAGGCCAAACAGAAAAGCAGGATTTTCAGCCAGCCAGGGGAAAAATCCACATAGGTTTCATTAATCAGTTTTGATGCTGGCAGAGTTTTCGGAAATTGGAGGATGCGTTACCGCTTGGGGATATTGGTAGGAGTCTTAGTGAGTATTTGGGGATCAGCTTATGCACAGCAGGAGGAGTGCCGTCTGAAGCTGGACCAGCTTACGCCTGTCATTAGTAGGTACAACCCCTTTTTCACTGATCATAAATGGGATTCTCTCACCCGCATAGAATCTGCCAGAATTTCTAATACCCGCTTTGTAGTCATCACCCAGGCAGGCTGTATCCGCCACCATATCAATATGGAGATGAGCATGGACCCACGGGAAGTCAAGCGGGACGAGGACTTCTGGCCTGATCAGGTAAAGCGCTTCATGTACATGATCCATTTTGAGGATAAGTTGTACCCGGTCTACCGTGCCCAGTTTGAAGAAGGATTTGAACTTCAGTTTAGGAGAAAGGGCATCAATGAAAGCTTTAACTTCCCCATAGGCACTAGAAACTTTATTTGTCAGATTCTCTATTCCCCAGGAAAGGAGGCCCGAATCAGCATAGAGCAAATAGAGTACGTTTTCAAGGAAAAAGTCCTCCGCTAGTTTTACCACCTACGTCTTTTAGCTAGATCGCTACCCATTTTCATTGGCACTTTACCAAGCTGGGGAGCACTTTCCCATATGTTGATCTATCAACGAATAGCACACATGGAAACATTTCTCCCTTTAGCGTAATCCCTATCACTATTTTTGTTTCGCCCCGATACAGTTCTGTGTCGGGGTTTTTCTTTCTCTGGAAACGGAATTTCATCCCTGAAACCAGCCAGATTCTCCAGTATCTCCCCAAAACCCACCCATTACAAGAAGAGAAATAACCATTTACCAGATGATACACTCTGCTTACCATATGAAAGCGGTCAGCTACTAAGACCCTGGTTACGGAGGAGGCCCAAAAGCTATTTACTAGTGTAAGCAACAACAATAAGACATCAGAATTATGAAAGCCTATATATTCGTTATCACCTTGTTCGTAAGCCTTTCTTTAGCTCAGGCACAGTCGTTCTCAGCCATGTACGCACAAAGCACAGTATCTACAGCCAAGGTATTCTGCAAGCCAAACGCACTCAACATGCCTGAGGTACATGAATGCATCATGAAGGAAGGAATCAGAAGAAACCTTACTGCTTATGAAACTGAAGTATCTGTCAGCATACTTGTCAGTAAAGACGGAAACTACCAGTACCATCAAATAAGAGAAGATATCTCTGCAGAAAAGAAAATGATCCTTAGTGATCTGTTACCCGAACTCATCTTTGCTCCGGCCAAATTAAAAGGACTGAATGTAGAAGCCTGGGTAACGGTAAAAGTGAAAGTTTAATGGTGAATGTTTGTCCATAGTCAACCGTGTATCCCCTGATCCAGATGTTTCAGGGGATTTTTTATACCCAGACTTTTGATAAAAACTGGATCCAGTTCCCTGAGAAGATCTTATTTACTTCAGTCTTTGTGAGCCCTCTCTCCAATAGTAGCTCCCCTACTCTGGGCAAGTCTGCTATGCTCTCCATATCATGGGGGCTTTGTTCCTTCCCAAATCCTCCATCCAGATCTGTCCCAAGGGCTACCTGATCTGTATTTCCGGCTAGTTCGCACACATAGAGAATATGGTCCACTACATGGGTTAAGGAAACACCTGTTCCTTCTGGGGTACTTACTCCCTTTATCCAGTCAGGGATAAGCATCCAGGTATCAAAGGCAATTCCAATGACGGCTCCCCTTTTTAGTAACTCCTTATATTGTTCATCTGAAAACTGACGGTGGTTAGGTACGAGGGTGCGGCTATTGGAATGGCTGGCCCAAACAGCTCCATGGAACATGTCCATGGCATCCCAGAAGCTCTCATCACAGAGATGGGTAGCATCCAGTATGATCCCCAAAGATTCCATTTTCTTGAGTAAGTCCTTTCCTCTTGGCGTAATTCCCCCATGAGCATCTGTACCCATGGCATACACCCCAGGTCCATAATGTGCTGGACCTACAGCTCTTAACCCATATTCCCATGCCCTGTCCAGGTGTTCCATAGAAATAATAGAATCTGCTCCTTCTAAACTCAGGATAAATCCTAGAGGGGTGTCTGATTCTTTTGTCTCCCAATCATCCACATGTTTTTGTAGGCCCTGTAGGTCTTTAATCTGCCTCATCTCGCCCGTATCTATCATGGCCTGATACCATGCTAGCTGAGCTTGGGTCTGCGCCCATGCCTGTTCTTGAGAGTTCCAGCCGGGCAGGGGATTATCAGGTGCTACATAGCGAGCTATTTGTGTAGCCATGCAGAGCCCTACCTTCCCTTTGCGCATCTCCTCAAAGGAAATAGTGGCATTCTCACGACCTGGCTTGTCCGTTAGACCTTTCTCTAAGGCATTGATCTGATGAAGGGGCTTCCGCAAATCACGATTCCACTCCATGGCATTCATGGAAAGATCCAGATGTCCGTCAAAAATTAGCATAGATTAAATACTGAGTATTCTGTCTCTGGCAGATACCTTCCAAAGATCCTTGATTTGATGATTTTCTATGACGTAAGCTTGCTGATAAAGGGCCACTGTAGGGCAGATGTGTTGCGGGATTCCATAGAGAAGATCTCCAACCTGAAACTGATCTGTTTTAGCCGTTTGTATAACCAAATGTTCTTCACTCTGCCCTAAGAATTCAGCTTCTGGCAAGGCAGGGAAAAAGACTCGTTTCTCCAAAGGGTTTTCTGCAGCTACGGCCTTATGACCCAGATCCAGGGTTAATCTATTCTGCCCAGGTTTGCTGATGATACGGGTAGCTATGGCTGCCGCCCACTCAAAAGGTAGATCCGGAAGCATATGCTTATAGCCAAAATCCCAGAACACATAGGTACCCGGGCTCAGGTACACTTTCTCTCTTAAGCTGTGAACAGAAAAGGTGGGAGAACCACCGGCTACTATTCGAGGAACTGAAATACCCTGATCCGAGAGCTGAAGGATGAAAGTCTCCACATCAGAAAATGCCTGATCAGATTTCTCCTTTCGGTCTCCAAATTCACTATCTCTCAAATGACCATCGTATACATGCAAGCCTTCAAAGCTTAGGATATTCTCAGGAGAGGCTAGAATCTTCTGAATGAGGGATATGGCTCCCGTTCCGGGCATGATCCCACTCCTGTGCATGCCATTGTCTACATCTATCCATACGCCAACTTTGATTCCCAGCGCTTGTACAGCCTCAAGAATCTGGTCTAGTATACCTTCATCATCTATGATAGTGGCAAAAAAGGTCTTTGGGTAAGCCTCTACCAGATCCATAAAGCGGGAAAGCTTAGGCCCTACTAGTTGGTGGGCGATAAGGACTTCCTCTGCACCTGCTTTAGCCAGCATCTCAGCTTCTGCTATGGTCGCACATTTGAAAGAAGAGATACCATGCTCCAGGTGAAGACGGGCCACCTCTTCCATTTTATGGGTCTTGACGTGTGGCATCAGCCGCTTATGGTCGCCAGCTATTTCACACATCTTCTGTATGTTCTCCTTAATTGTTTCCGGGTGAACCATCAGACAGGGTGTGTCCAAGAGTTCCGGATTCTCCAACTGGTACCAACTCATCAGACTTCTATTTCAAATATGGCTTCTATCTCTACCGGAACTCCATGTGGCAACATCATGCCCACAGCAGATCTTGCACCTACCCCTTTATCAGGCCCCATTAATTCTCTCATCAGCTCACTGAAGCCATTGATTACGAGTGGATGCTCCTTGAAGTCTGGTGTACAGTTCACCATCCCTAATGTCTTTACCAGACATTTCAGCTTATTTAGGTCTCCTAATTCTGCCTTTATACTTGCCAGCATATTTAGTCCTACCAACTCAGCGGCCTTGGCAGCAGTGGCGGTGTCCATGTTCTCCCCTACCTTGCCTTCGAGCTTATTACCCTCGTAGTTAATAGGGACATGTCCAGAAGCATATAGGTGATTCCCGGAAATACAGACAGATTTATAAACTCCTCCCTTTGGTGGAGGTACAGGAAGGCGTAGTCCTAGTGCATCCAGTTTTTCTTCCATGGTGTTGTATTGTGTGTTACTATGAAATGACGAGGTGTAGAATATAGACACCTATCAAGCCGACTACAGAAACAATGCTTTCCATGACTGTCCAGCTTCTAAAGGTCTCTTTGATGGAAAGATTGAAAAATTCCTTGAACATCCAAAAGCCGGAGTCATTTACGTGAGAAAGCATCAAGGAACCTGCACCGGTGGCAAGTACCAGTAGTTCTGGCTTTACCCCCGAAGTAGCTACCATAGGGAGAATAATTCCAGCAGTGGTCAGGCCTGCAATGGTAGCAGAACCCACGCTGACCCTGATCAAAGCAGCGATTCCCCATGCCAGGAAAATAGGCGACCAGGAACTGGCAGAAAGTAATGACCCCACATAATCACTGATTCCACTGTCAGCCATTACCTGCTTGAGAGCACCTGCACCTGCGATGATGAGCATAATCATGGTAATACTCTTGACAGACTCTACCAGGCTATTCATGATATTCTCCATCTTTCTCCCTCTTCTTAGTCCAAGGAAATACACTGCCACACAAACGGATATCAGCATGGCCAGAATAGGATTCCCAAAGAATTCCAAAACTTCAGCAGTGGTAGTCCCTGGGGTAACATAGTTCATGAGAATGGTTTTCCCACCTATGAGAATGATGGGAAGCAGGGCTGTTAAAATACTGGTAGCTACACTGGGCATTTCTTCTTCTGTAAAGATCTTGGTCTCAAACAGATCCTTGGGAGGGGTAGGGTTCATGTCCTTCAGTGTGCGTGAGAATACCAGACCAGCCAGTAGAATTGCGGGCACAGCTACGATTAAACCGTACATCATGGTCAGTCCTATATCCGCATTGAAGTCAGCAGCTATGGCAGTAGGCGCCGGATGAGGAGGAAGGTAGCCATGGGTAACTGACAGGGCGGAAAGCATGGGAAGAGCTACATAGATCAGAGGGAGTCTGGTAGATGCAGCAATGGTAAACACCAGGGGAACCAAGATGATAAAACCCACTGAGTAAAACATGGGAATGCCCACGATGAAACCTGTCAGCATAAGGGCAAACTGGATTCGCTTAATCCCAAAAAGCTTGACCAGACTATCTGTAATGCGCTGGGCGGCGCCACTCTCTGCCACCAGTTTTCCCAGCATGGCCCCAAATCCCAAAATCAAGACGATGAAGCCTAGTGTCCCTCCTATTCCGTTTTGTATAGCTTGTACGGCATCCAGCACAGACATCCCTTGGGCAAGGCCCACTCCTAAAGCAACCAGTACAAAAGCGATGAAAGCGTTTACCCGAAAAAGAGCAATAAGAAGTAACAGGAGGACAACTCCAGTGATGACTATAACGAGTGGCATATGTAGTAGTTAGTGTGTGATCTTTTAAAGATGCGGAAATCTCTTTACACTACTCTATTTATTGAGATAATTTCAATTGCTAAGAGCTTGCCGTCTGCGCAGCTTTGCGTGAAAATTTTGTACGCAAAGACGCTAAGCCGCAAAGAAAAATTGAATATTCTGACTCCGTAGGAGTCCCATCTCATTAGCCCGTTAGGGCACCATCAAGCATGGCTCCATGGGAGCCAAACACACGGCAAAAACGCGTACCCCTACCCTTCCCAGCTTTTCTGAATGTAGCTGCCTGTTTCCACATCCTGTTGGATCTGGAGGTAAGTGCTAATTTCCTGCTGGAGATCCTCCACGTGAGAAATGACTCCCACAATCCGGTTCTCCTTGCGGAGAGAGGTAAGTGTTTGAAAGATGATCTGAAGGGACTGCTTGTCTTGAGAGCCAAAACCCTCATCCAGGAAGAAGAAGTTCTGATCAGACTTGGCTTGCTGGTGTACCTGATCTGCCAAGGCCAGAGCCAGGGAAAGAGAAGCCTGGAAGGTTTGGCCACCTGATAAAGTCTTCACACTACGTGTCTGCCCTTCATTTAGGTAATCCCGCACCTGGAACTGATTGGCATCGGTAGTTTCAAGTCTTAGACTCCCTCGGGTGAGTTTGGTTCGCGATCTGACCTTTTTGCAGATGAATGTGGCTCCGCTGCTGCGATTTGCGGCG
>JBCDBC010000307.1:0-6166 GCA_039184535.1 Bacteroidota bacterium
AGTTGTAATCACGCATACTGATCACTTTTTCTCCCGCTATGCTGGCTGGAGGATTACTTCTGAGGTCGGCCATCATGGCCTGAATCTCTTCAGCTCCTTTCTTTCCGGTCTTTTTGATGGAGATCAGGTCTTCCTTATACATACCGAACTGCACATACACATCCATCAGCATGTCAAACAGAGACAGTCCCTGGTCATTAGCGTAAGCTACTACAGCAGCTATGACTGCACATGAATTAATGGCGTCTTTATCCCTTACGAAGTCTCCTACCAAATATCCGTAGCTTTCTTCTCCACCACCTATGAATTCTTTCTTGCCTTCATTCTCACGGAGAATAGAAGCGATATACTTAAATCCTGTTAAGGTATCGAACACCTCTACCTCAAAGGCGGCGCCCATCTTGTTGATCAGGTCTGTAGTAACGATGGTTTTAGCCAGGTACTGATTACCTGTAAGTTTATTGTTCTCCTGCCATTTCTTGAGGAGGTAGTATACCATGACAGTGGCAGTCTGATTTCCATTCATCAATTGCCATTCTCCATGGTGGTTTTTTACAGCTATGCCTACACGGTCTGAGTCAGGGTCAGTTCCCATTACCAGGTCAGCATCCAGGTCCTTGGCCTTTTCCAAAGCGATTGACATGGCCTCTGCTTCTTCCGGGTTAGGATAGACTACCGTAGGGAAGTTGCCGTTTGGTGTGGCCTGCTCCTCTACCACTGTTACATTCTCAAATCCTATACGCTTAAGAATTTCAGGTACCAGGGTGATACCGGTCCCGTGTATAGGAGAAAATACAATTTTAAGGTCCTTCTGTCTGGAAATGATGTCTTTTCCAAGCATGCTATCATCTATGGCCTGAAGGTATTTCTCGTCGAGATCAGCCCCTACTATGGTAACCTTGCTCTCGTCTTTCTCAAACTTCACATCATCCACAGACTGAATTTTCTGTACTTCAGCTATGATGTTCTTGTCATGAGGAGGGGTTACCTGTGCACCATCTTCCCAATAGGCCTTATAGCCATTATACTCTTTGGGGTTGTGGGAAGCAGTCAGTACTACGCCACTTTTACATCCCAGTTCTCTGATGGCAAAAGATAGCTCAGGTGTAGGACGTAGTGATTCGAAAAGGTAAACATGGATGCCATTGGCTGAGAATACGGAGGCAGTTACATCTCCAAAGTAGGAAGAGTTATTCCTGCTGTCGTATGCAATGGCTACTTTAATATCTTCTTCGGGGAAGGTTTGTAATAGGTAGTTGGCAAGTCCCTGAGTAGCCATTCCAATGGTGTACTTGTTGATTCTGTTTGAACCTGTACCCATGATACCTCTGAGGCCACCAGTTCCAAATTCCAGGTCTTTGTAAAATGAGTCTATAAGCTCGTCGGGGTTGTCGCTTTCCAGCATGCGCTGAATGTCAGCTTTGGCATCTTCATCAATGTTGCTAGCGAGCCATTTTTGGGCTTTTTCTTGAATAGAGGAATCGATTGCGATCATGTTTTATGCTTGAATATTTAGTAACAAATATTGAGCAGGAATTTGTTGGCCTAATGTACTATCTGTGAGCGGGAAATACACCTCTTTTTTCTTCAATTCCCACAATCCCTTTCCAGTTGGCTACCAAAGGTTCTCCACTCGCGGAAAGAGAGTCATCAAACTATTTCGGATAATAGTAAGATACGGATTTTTCTCCTGTTTTACGGATTCTTTTATGAAGAGAAACAGGGCCATTCTTGAGAATTGAAAACCCTAACTAGCTGTAGACAGTTTAGTTTCTATGATGGAAATGGAACTTGCCTATAATTCCCTTCGGAACTTTATTGATAGCAGAACCCACATGGGAGAAAGTGAATGGGAGCTGATCAAGTCTAAATTTAAGTATAGAGAAGCGAGCGCACATGAGTATTTGCTGGAAGAAGGAAGGGTATGTACTCACTTATATTATCTCTACCAAGGCATGATGCGGTTTTATGTCTGGAGAGAAGGGATGGACCGAACCAAGTTTTTTGCCTATCCAGCTTACTTTTTTACTTCCCAGGCTAGTTTTCATATCCAGAAAGCAGCTACTGAAAATATTCAATGCATAGAGGATAGTCGATACTTGGCTATAAGCTACAAAGATCGAGAATGGCTGAAAGCCAATCTACCCGTGTGGAATACCTTCGCTGCTATTCTAAAGTTAGAGGTACAGGAAGCAACAGAAAAACTATTGATGGATTTTCAGAATGCCAATGCTACCGAGAGATACCAGCTGATTTTAAAGGAAGATCCCATCCTTCTACAGAGAGTACCCTTAAAATATCTGGCTTCTTATATAGGAGTTACCCCAGAATCCCTGAGTAGGATACGAAAAAACTTACTGCAGGAAAGCAAAACTTAACATGTGGTAAGTAGGTTCAGCTATCTACATGCCCACCTTTAGGGAAAAAATGAAAGTAAGCATTTTTGTAACTATCCTAATTATGGTGAGCATGACTACAGCAGCACAGCAAAATGACCTGGAATCCCTTTCGGACGAATTTGATCAGGCTGAATCTATGGAGAACTGGACCTCCTTTCACGAATCTGAAGGCTGGCCAAATCATGCTTTAAAGGCAAACATTGATACAGATTCCGAAGGCAACTTCCATCTTGAACCTAATACAGGATTCTGGTATGGAGAAGTTCATTGTGGTCCCTATTACTTCAAGCAGGTGGAAGGTGATTTTACCGTAACTACCAGAGTAAAAGCTAGTGGAAAAAATACTGAGGTACCCCAAAAACTCTTTTCGCTTGCTGGACTGATGATCAGAAGCCCAAGACAAGAAGGAGTAGCTAAAACTGACAAGGGACATGAAAACTGGCTATTTCTCTCGACAGGCTATGCGAAAGGCAAGAATCAAGCCCAGTTCGAAACCAAACTGACCATTAAAGGCAAAAGTAAACTCAAAATTTTACCGGCACCAGAGGGGTGGGTTGAAATTGCCATTAGGCGAGAGGGAGATCAATTCACTATGTATGTTAACAAGGAGGGAAAATGGGAGGTGCTTAGAACCCTGACTCATCCCAATATGTCAGAAAGACTTCAGGTGGGGATGATAGCCTACACAGATTTCAATGCAAAGATGAAGCGCAGGTATATATTCTCAAGATCCAGTTTGAATACAACGGTATTTACAGATGGGGAGCCGGATTTAATAGCTCGATTTGAGTACATCAGGTTTTTCAGAAGTGAAGCCAAGGTTCTTGTTAGCCGTGAGGCCCATTTAGAATAAAGCTGAAAATGACTCGAAAACGTTTCCTTGAGCAGTTGGTTGTTTCCGGTATGGGGATCCCCCTTTTACAATCTTGTGTGATGGAAGGAAATACATCTGGAGAGCTAATGATGGAACCCATTAGTTTTCCTGTACATGATCAGGTTACCCTCCACGCCCTTCCATGTGGAAGAGTAAAGGTGAAGAATGCGCATAAAAACAACAGCCTGGGTATTCCCCAAATTCTTCTGGACCCCTTCTGGACGGATTGGCTGCCCATCTGGGTGTGGCTCATTGAGCATCCCGAGGGGAATATTCTCATAGATACTGGAGAACAGCCAGCAGCTCTGACCAAAAAACATTATGCCTGTGATCCTGCCACAGGATGGGTTAATCAGAAAATTCTCAAGTTTCAGATAGAAGAAAACTGGGAGGTACACAGGCAGCTAGCGAAAGTAGGTAAGTCTCCCGAAGACATCAGGTGGGTAGTGCTAACGCATATGCACCTAGATCATGTAGATGGATTGAGGCATTTTAGTAAATCTGAAATCATAGTTTCTCAAGTAGAAGCAGTAAACCCTTCCGGAAGTATTCCTTGTTTACTCCCTTCTTGGTTTGCACCCAGGAGGATTACTTATGAGAAAAGCCTGATTCCGCATTTCTCTCATGCCAAAGCCTTAACTAAGGCAAAAGATGTTGTATTGCTAAGTACTCCGGGCCATACCTATGGCCACCAGTCAGTATTAATTCGGAGAGGGGAATATGACATTTGTTTGGCAGGAGATGTGTCATTTACCCAGCAGCAATTATTGGAAGATAAGGTGGCGGGAATTAATGCCGATAAAACTGTTAGCAGAAAAACGTATTCTGAGTTCCTCCAATATGCAAAAGAAAGGCCTCTGGTATATTTACCTACTCATGATCCTTTTTCTCTTCAGCGATTAAAAAATCAGGTCTTTCTTCTGTAATCCGTTAAATTGGTGTTTTCAAAATCAATTACACATGAGACGGATAAACTGCTTACTACTCATCATCACCATGGGACTATTCTGCTGGTCCTGTAACCCTAATGAACTTTCGCAAAGCCTGACGGCTGTTTCACCTGAAGGGAAAAACTCGGTAACGGTAAGCCTTACTGAAAGTAGCCAACTACAATATTGGGTGCTCCACGGAAAGGATACCGTCATAGCTCCTTCTACTTTAGGCTTCACTTTTAGAGATGCACCATCATTAGAAGTAGGCCTTGAAATAACTGATAGCTATCAAATAGGGACGGAAGAAAAATGGGCTATGCCCTGGGGAGAGCAAGACTTTGTTCGGAATGATTTCCAGGAGCTATTTGTAGCAGCTCAAGAGGCCAGCGATCCTGGAAGGACCATACACCTAAGATTTAGGGTATTTGATGACGGAATAGGATTCCGGTATGAGTTTCCTGAGCAGCCGGGCTGGGAGGAAGTGGTGATTTTGGAAGAAAACACAAACTTCCAGTTAACAGAAGACTATACCAGCTGGTGGATACCCGGAGATTGGGAGATCTATGAGCATCTCTACACCACCTCACTAGTTTCGAAGATCAATGCACTTGCCAAGCGAGGTCATCCTAACCTCATTGCTACCTATATTCCTCATAATGCAGTGAATACGCCCATCACTATGCGTTCTGAGAGTGGGCTTCACTTGAGTTTTCATGAAGCTGCTTTGACGGACTATGCTGGTATGACGCTGAAGGTAGATACAACTAGTTTGAAGCTGAGTAGTGGGCTTGTCCAGTCAGAGAAAGAGGGATATGCAGTGAAAAGGAGCTTGCCTTTTTCCACTCCATGGAGAACTGTACAAATAGCAGATCAGGCTACTGAGCTTCTGGAATCAAACCTAATTCTGAACCTGAATGAGCCTAATAAACTGGGAGATGTGAGTTGGGTAAAGCCTACCAAGTATGTGGGGATTTGGTGGGAGATGCACCTTTCTAAATCTAGCTGGGATTTGGCTAGTGGTAAGCATGGCGCTACTACTGAAAACGCTAAAAGGCACATAGACTTTGCAGCTGAGAACGGGCTTGGAGCTGTGCTGATAGAAGGCTGGAACACAGGATGGGAGAGATGGATTGGCTTTCCAGATAGAGAAGGAGTTTTTGATTTTGTAACTCCCTATCCTGACTATGATCTGGAAGGAGTAGTGGCATATGGAAAGGAGAAAGGAGTGGATGTGATGATGCATCATGAAACTTCTGCTGCGCCAAGGACCTACGCCCAACAAATGGATACTGCCTATGCACTTATGGAGAGATTAGGAATAGGGGCAGTGAAAACAGGTTATGTAGGCCCTATTATTCCTGAGGGAGAATATCATCATGGGCAGTGGATGGTGCAGCATTACAGAGAAGCCCTTGTTAAAGCGGCCAAACATAAGATAGCCATCAACGCACATGAACCTATAAAAGCAACGGGTATAAGAAGAACCTATCCTAACGCCATATCCAGAGAAGGGCTAAGAGGACAAGAATTCAACGCATTCTCTGTGGAAGGAGGAAATCCACCAGAACACTTACCCATAGTAGCATTTACCCGAATGCTGGCAGGACCTATTGACTATACCCCCGGTGTGTTTAACATGAAGCTGAAGCCTTACAAAGAAAGTAATCAGGTGAAGTCTACCTTAGCCCAACAGTTAGCGCTCTACGTAGTCATTTACAGTCCTATCCAGATGGCTTGTGATCTAATAGAGAATTACGATGATCAGCCTGCCTTCCAGTTTATCAGGGATGTGGAAGTGAACTGGGATGAAACTAAAATTCTTAATGGTGAAGTGGGGGATTTTGTTACCATAGCTCGTAGAGCTAAGTGGTCAGACACCTGGTTCCTGGGAAGTATCACAGATGAGAATGCCAGAGAGATAACCGTAACACTTGACTTCCTAAAAAGGGGGGAGAAGTTCA
>JBCDBC010000308.1:0-6163 GCA_039184535.1 Bacteroidota bacterium
GGATGCGAGTAGGAAAACATCCCTTAATCATGGATTATGGGTTTGACCCTATGCAGTTTGTAGGCGTAATCCACAGGGTAGGTCTGAGCTTTAGCGTAAACAAGTCTTAAGTATGGCCAGTAATCTGATGCATATATTCCGCCCTGAAAAAAGGGAGGTTTGGGAAATCCTTAGCCGACAATTGGGTGGAAGGCTGATTCTATCTAAGGGATTTAAAGATAAAGATGCGGTAGTAGCTTCTTATAAAAACTGGACCATCGTATTAGATAGTTATTCCAAACCTAAGCGTGCCACTCGTACACGCATCAGGGCTAACTATGTGAACCGTGATAGCTTCTATTTTAGGATTTTCAGAAGAAGCCTAGCCAGTTCTATCAAAAAGGTAGCAGGTATGCAGGATGTCATCATCGGGTATCCCGCATTTGATGATGACTTCATCATTCAAGGAAATGATGAGAGAAAGTTAAGAAGCCTTTTTACACCGGATAGGATCAGAGAACTTATCTCCTGGCAACCGGAGATTAGCCTTGAAAATATAGTAGATGATAGTTGGGTTACGGCCCCATTTAGAGAAGGAACCAGTATGTTGATGTTTGAGGTGAAAGGCCTTATTACAGACATTGATAGACTCAAAGATCTCTATAACTTGTTTGCAGAAATACTTAATCAGCTTTGCCATATAGGCTCAGCTTATGAAGATGACCCTAGCTTACGATAACCCTATGCCAAGAAGCAGTTTCATTATTCTCTCTGTTTTACTCATTCTCTCAGGATGCAACGGCTTCTTTGGGGAAGAAACCTCCACAGAATTTTTGGATGTGCCTACTGGTAATAACAGGGAGGTAGCTTATGTTCCCATACAGCCTGTGATAGGCGGATTAGTAGACCCTACGGACATCATTGCTGGCTGGGATGCCCTCATATACGTAGCAGATGCAGGTACAGAAGAGATTATCTCCTATGACCAGGCAGGAAATGAGCTAAGTAGATTTAGGGTTCCAGGCTTAACCGCCATCACACAGGATAGGAAGCTGGATATATTGGCACTAGGGAGAATAGATACCACCATCAATAACGCTTCTCTTAACCTGCCCACCATTTACAGGCTAGACCTGAATAAAACTGGAGAATATGGCTTGGGACAGGCCAGCATTACCCACAAAGTCATTCATCCTTTCTACTTCAAATCGGGTACGCCCACGAGTAGAGATGAGCAGGTAACATTTACAGGAATCAGTATACTAGCAGATAATCAGTATTATGTAGCGAGAAACGGTAATTCTAACTCTCCTAACCAGTTTGGGGGACCGGATGATGCTATTTTGAGATTTAGAGCTGATGATAGCTTTATTTCTCCTGTCTCCATTCAGAGCTCAGGTGGATCTATCAGCAATGCCTTTTTCCGCAAGCCGCAAGGGATTAGCACCAAGATCATGCCTCCCCAGGTACCTCAAATAAATCCTCAGGAGGATTTCCTGGCTACTTCTATAGATGAGAATAATCTGCTGAAAGTACAGGTGGTCAGAAGAGGGGTAGAAGGCATAAACTTCATCGTGGATGGTCTGGCAGAACCGGATACAAGCAGAGCAGAAGGATTTCTCTATGAGCCGGGCAGATTCAACAGACCTGTAGATGTTACCGTAGCTGGTGATGGACTCGGATACATACTCGTAGTGGATGCAGAAACTGATTCATTGTACCACTTCAGTGGAAGGGGTTTCGAAGGTGTACCTCCACCATCAGGTTCAGTCAGTAATAAAAGCATTGTAGTGTCATTCGGCGGCACAGGTGAAGGACTCACCCAATTCCGGAATCCTGGAGGCGTCGCCTACCTGGATAGAATCCTATACGTAGCAGATACTGGTAATGGTCGAATCCTCCGGTTTAAGCTTACTACAGACTTTGACTAGCGGCGGTTGCGCGATTTCCGTATACGCGTATAATCACTTTCTCTGGGGGCTTCTTCCGTTTTCATGCTCAGGCCTATTCGCTTTCTGGGGATATCTATAGACACCACTCTCACCTGAACCTTTTGGTGGACCTTCACCACCTCAGAAGGATGCTTCACAAAACGATTAGCTAATTGGCTGAGGTGTACCAGCCCATCCTGGTGTACCCCTATGTCCACAAAAGCGCCAAAGTCTACAATGTTAGTTACAATACCTGGAAGTACCATCCCTTCATGTAAATCAGACATTTCCATGATGCCATCCGCAAAAGAGAATACTTCAAACTGCTCCCTTGGGTCTCTACCGGGCTTGTCAAGTTCCTCCATGATGTCCTTCAAGGTGGGCATCCCCACAGTATCAGACACATATTTCTTAAGCTGAATCCGCTTTCTGGCTTGAGGTTCACTCATGAGTTGATTCACCGTAAGGTTTAGGTCCTTCGCCATGGTCTTCACTACCGCATAGCTTTCCGGGTGTACCGCACTACCATCCAGGGGATTTTTCCCATCTCTGATTCTGAGGAAACCTGCTGCCTGCTGATAAGCCTTATCTCCTAGCCTTGGGACCTTCTTTAACTGAGAGCGGGAAGAGAAAGGCCCATTCTCATTTCGGTAATTCACAATGTTCTGTGCAAGGGCAGGGCCCAGGCCTGATACATAGGTTAAGAGCTGCTTGCTGGCCGTATTCACTTCCACCCCTACATTATTCACACAGCTGACGACTGTATCATCCAGGCTTTTCTTCAAAGCATTCTGATCCACATCGTGCTGGTACTGCCCTACCCCAATAGACTTAGGGTCTATCTTCACTAACTCCGCCAATGGGTCCATCAATCTTCTCCCAATAGAAACGGCTCCTCTTACCGTTACATCATGATCAGGAAATTCTTCCCTGGCAATAGCAGAAGCTGAATAGACAGAGGCACCACTCTCACTTACCATGATGACCTGAATCCCGGGTATTCTTATCCCCTTCACAAAAGTCTCGGTTTCTCTGGAAGCGGTTCCGTTTCCTATGGCGACAAACTTGATCTTATGTTTCTCAATTAAATGAGCTATGGTTTTTTCGGATTGTAGACTTTGCTTTTGGGGAGGGTGGGGATAGATGGTGGTATTCTCCAGTAAGGTACCCTGCTCATCCAGGCATACTACTTTACATCCAGTCCTGAATCCGGGGTCCAGTGCTAGGACTCTTTGCTGGCCAAGAGGTGCAGCCAAAAGAAGTTGACGAAGGTTATCTGCAAATACCTGAATGGCCTCCTCATCTGCCTTGTCCTTGGAATTTAAGCGTGCTTCTGTCTCCATAGAAGGCCCCATCAATCGCTTATAACAGTCTTCAATGGCTATATCTACTTGCTGAGTGCTAGGACTATTTCCTTTAAGAAATTGTCTCTGGAGAACATAAATGGCGTCTCCTTCTTCCGGCTTTATACCCAGAGATAATACAAGTTCTTTCTCTCCCCTTCTTAGTGCCAACAGTCTATGAGAAGGGATCTTATGGATAGCCTCTGAAAACTCAAAGTAGTCTTTATACTTGGCCCCTTCAGCTTCTTTAGACTTGATGACTTTACTAGTAATGATGGCCTGTTTAGCATAAAGATTCCTCATTCTATTTCTTGCCTCTGCGTCTTCATTCATCCACTCGGCCATAATATCCCTGGCTCCTTTCAAAGCTTCCTCCTGATCATTTACCTCCTTTTCCGCATTGATATAGTTTGCGGCCTCCAATTCTGGGTCAGTTTGCGGTTTCTGCTCAAAAATGAGTTTAGCCAAGGGTTCCAGCCCTTTTTCCCTGGCAATGGTCGCCTTAGTGCGCCTTTTAGGTCTGAAGGGAAGGTAGATATCTTCCAGACGCGAGAGGTTATCAGCCTCTTCTATAGCAGCCTTCAGCTCATCCGTTAAAAGATCACGTTCTTCCAGGCTTTTCAGAATGGCTTCTCTTCTTTTATCCAGTTGGGCTAATTGCTCTGATCTGTCCCTGATGGCCGTAATCTGAACTTCATCCAGACTCCCCGTTACTTCCTTCCTATACCTGGAAATAAAAGGCACGGTAGCACCCTCAGTCAATAAGTTGAGGGTAGCCTCTACCTGTCTAGGAGACACCTTCAGTTCCTTAGCGATAACATTTGCGTATAGGTTAGCCATGGCTTAAAACATTTTGGTGTGCAAATATAGAATAGGCTGGGGGATTTTCAGCTAGTGTAGTTCTTCAAAAAATGTTTCCGTTCAGATTTGACGCTTGTCCAGATCATATTGCAGGTTAAAAATAGTCATATAGACACAAAGTACGATTTGGATAAGATTTTACGTTCTTATATAAACTGGTCTACACTTTGCTCAACCTGTTAACATCTAACCCTATGAGACAACTAGTCTTTGTGATTGCATTAAGTTGCTTAAGCGGCTTATGTATGGGGCAGGAAACTTTCTACTCAACCAACTTCGGAGGGGATAACCAATGGACAAATGCCGCAAATTGGGCCTTCGATCCCGCAGGAACTATTCCTGCCACTTCACCTCCATCCAATATAGATAATGTCGTTATTCGTGATTCTATTTACCATAATGCTGGTGAAGGATACACACACTTTGGGGATATCCTCGTTGAATCAGATGCGGTTTATGAAGTATTTACCGGAAACGGGGTAAGTCAACCTTACATTTATGCTGGGGGCCTTTTTGATGTGATAGGTAGTTTAAGAACCAGTAGTGATTTTGAGCATCAGGCACCTGGATCCCAAGGTTCCGGTATTCTCAGGTTTAAAGATCCAGCCCGTTTTACCATAGGAGATGACCTCATCCTGAATGGACAGGCCAAACTGGTCCTGGATAACGATTCCTGTGGCGACGGCTTCACATTTGATGATTTATATGTAAGGGGGTCTGCTCCAAGGGTTTGTGGAGAAGGTCGGCTTATCATCCCACATCAGGTAAGAGTATGGGATGATGGTGGTAATGAACTTACCACAGAAGTTCCTAATGGTACAACTCCTCCAGATTTGACAGATCCAGCCATCACTCAACTTAAGATTCAGTTATGTGAAGGATTTAAGTTTTTCAATGACCAGAAAACCTGTCAGGCAGACACTAATGAGATTGTAGAAGGAGAAGGGGATGATTCCTTACCCATTGAGCTTTCTTATTTTGACATAAAATTTGATGCAGGTACCGTCTTCCTTTCCTGGGTTACGGCTACTGAAACCCAGAATGATTTCTTTACCGTGGAGAGATCTACTGACGGAAAAACCTTTGAGGAAAAGGGCCGTATTACAGGCGCAGGCAATAGTACCTCTTCTATTAGTTACCTTTATCCTGATAACAAGCCTCCTAACGGCCTAGTCTACTATAGACTGAGACAAACAGAATTTGATGGGACTTCTACTCTTTCCAGAATGGCTTCCGTATGGGTAAGAAACCAGCAAAGCCAACCCGTGCTCTACCCTAACCCAACCTCAGGCACAGCCCAGCTTACACTACCCTATACTACCAGCAGGTCTCCATCAGTCAGATGGGAAATCTACAACCTTCAAAATCAGAAAATGGCCGGAGATACGCCTGCCCAGGATCTTATCCAAAAGGGAGTACTCCCTATTGAACTTGTGGCCCCTTCTGGGATTTACATGCTAGTACTGTTTTTCGAAGGCAGAAGATATATCTCCAGAATGGTCCTTCATTAGGATTTGACCTATTACCCTCTCTTCCTGGTACATTACCCTTTATATGAAGGAAATTAAATAAGCTATTCCTTAAAGTAGTTCAATTATTCTTATATTCATCCTGAGAATAATTTAATAGTTCCTGGCTAACACTGCTGGGAATACTTTCCTGATTATCTCGATTTTTTTAACCGCGCATGTATGATGAAAAACATCTACCTATTTCTGATTTTTGGCGTCTTATCTTCAGCAGTTTTTTCTCAGGAAACGTATTTCTCTATTCAAGATGGAGAATGGGATGAGCCCACTACCTGGGATGTTCTTTCAAATGGCCAGTTAATCCCTGCTGCCACAACTCCTAACTCAGATGATTCAGTAGTGATCAGACATGAGGTTACCCATAATATAGGTGCCAATCAGGATTACGTACACACAGGTAACATTCGCATTGAAAGAAATGGCTTCCAAATAGGTATTTATAATATCATCACTAGTAATGCTTCTTCAGACCCCTATACTTTTGGAGGAGGGCTAATGGAAGTATTTGGTATACTTACCA
>JBCDBC010000309.1:0-6146 GCA_039184535.1 Bacteroidota bacterium
AAACACCAGAACCAGAGCAAAGGCGAAGAGGCCAAAGCCGATCACGATGGCCGTCAGGGTAGATGTATTGGTAGCTAACATTTGGATGGGATTCCTCCTCTACGGCGCTAATATCAGCACCAAAGTGGATAAGTGGTTTCAGTCTGATACCTCCGCCATAGAGGATCTTAAGAAAAGAGTAGAGGACTACAGAGCCAGCGTGGAAAAAATTCCTACCTCCGTGGATACCATCATGGTATTAGGTGTAGCATTTGTGGCCACAGGCATAGCCCATTTAGGAGCAGATACCATTCTCCCTTTTATGGAAAACTTTCGGGAAGGGTTGGAGAATGCTGGGCTTAACTCACTTCTATCAGGCTTCTTTTGGCTAATCGTGATCGCTACTACCATAGGCGTGGGTCTTTCTTTTAGTCCTGCCAGAAAACTGGAGGGGGTAGGTGCCTCCAGATTTGGGACCTTATTTATCTTCGTACTAGTAGCCACCATAGGCATGAAGATGAACATACTGGAAGTATTTAAGAATCCAGGCCTGTTTGCCATAGGATTTATCTGGATGCTCATACATGTGGGCTTACTACTTGCTGTAGGAAAGCTCATCAAGGCACCCTTCTTCTTTGTAGCAGTGGGGAGTCAGGCCAATGTAGGTGGAGCTGCTTCTGCACCTGTAGTAGCGTCAGCCTTCAGTCCGGCATTAGCTCCGGTTGGGGTACTGTTAGCAGTCCTGGGATACGCCTTAGGTACCTATGGCGCACTGATTTGTGCAATTCTTATGCAACAGGTAGCTGGCTAGATCAGGCTAACCAGCCACCCTTATGTGTTTAGTCTATGTCTACCAACTCCAGTTTCTCAAATACCAATACTGAGTTAGAAGGGATGTTACCCGTTCTGGTTCTTCCATATCCGAATCCGGAAGGAATGATCAAGGTACCTTTACCCCCCTTTTTGAATTTAGGTATGCCTACCTGCCATCCGGGAATAGTGCTGTTCAAGGGAAGCCTAATGGGTGTACCTACATCCCCTTCATTATCACCATAAGTGGAATCAAACTCTTCTCCGTTCAATAAGATTCCGCGATAATTTATGGTAATAATAGAAGCTGGTTCAGGTCTGCTAATACTTCCGGGAGCGTCTATTACGTACCAAACACCAGTAGAATCTTCCGTAGCATTCAGATTATTCTCAGCAATATATTCCAGGATCAATTCGCGATCAGTTTCTGCTTGTTTCAGGGCATCAAAAGTAGCTTCTTCTTCACAGGCTCCGAAAATCAGGCAGCTAATCAATAGAAAAGGAATGATAATTCTCATAATTCTGATTTATTTTAAGCAGTAAATTTAGTTAATATTCTTTTTCTGGAAAGAGAAAAAACGATCATAACCTTTTTAGTCACTACAAATAAGTAAGACACCGCTTTATCATGTCTCCTGATTTCTCAAGAAAATCTACCTTACATATCCTTAGTCAAAAAGGAAATGTATATTAGTGGCAGGGTCTTTAACGTAAGGCCTAATCAAGCTGTCCTGTTATTCATGGAAATCCACTGAATACTACAAATTCATTTTCATGAGCCCTACTGTTCAACGAATCGGCTGGATTCTCTTATTTGTCTTTCTACTTCCCGCAGTTTCTTTCTCAGTCTATGAGATTAACTCACTGAACGAGAATGAAAAAGCTTTGGAAGAAATCTACACCCAACAACTAGATGCCATTTTATTTTCTGTGAACCAATATGCTGATGATGTAGTGAGGGACTGGGCTTCTACCCTGGATATGGAAACCAGGGAATCTGATGAATCAGAGGTTATTGAAAAGGCTTCTTCCTTCAGGTTTGAACACCCCGCCATACGTCAGGTCTTTTTAATTCCGGAAGATACCAGCAAAATCCAGGCGTTAACGGCTGATACCCTTAGGACTACTCAGCTAAGTGCAGTCCTGGATTCAAGTGCCACAGTTAAAACAACCGTACTCAATAAGCTTCAGACCTACCTAAAAGCCGGATATAGAAAGATAGAAGCCATCAATCATGTATGTGAGCCGGGTGAAGAAATGGTCATCTTTGCGCTGAATGGAGAAAAACATCCCTATAAGTGGGCCGCCTTCCTCATTTACCCTGATGACTTCATAGATCTGGAACTGACTAACCGTCTTCAGGAGATAGCCAGGGATCAATTTGTCCTAACCGTAAATAACCAGGAATCCCAGGTGCAGATCTACACCTCAGACCCTACTGATAGCGTAGAGGTGCAGGTTCAGAATACGCTCTGGATACTCCCAAATCACTTTTTGGGTATAGCCTTTAAGGGAGAAACCCTACAAAAGGTAGTACAGGACAGGTTCTTCACCAACATGGCCATCATAGGGATACTCAACATTCTCCTCCTGGCAGGTGTCATCTGGGTATTCTCCAATATTCAAAGGGAAGTAAAACTGGCTCAGGTAAAGTCAGAATTTGTGTCCAATGTTTCTCATGAGATTCGAACCCCTCTGGCCCTTATAAGTATGTTTGCGGAAACCTTAGAGATGGGAAGGGTGAATTCTGACTCCCGTAAACAGGAGTACTATACCATCATCCACAAAGAGTCCAGAAGGCTCTCCGGTATAGTCAATAAGATTCTGAATTTCTCTCAGATAGAGGCAGGTAAGAAAAGCTATCATTCAGAACCGCTCAATATTAATGAGGTAGTAACGGAGTTAGCAGATACTTATAGGTTTCACCTTTCCCAGCAAGGATTTACCTTTGAAGTGCAGACCTGTGAAGACTGCCCAGAGGTGGATGGAGACAGGGAGGCTATCTCTGAAGTGATAGTGAACTTACTAGATAACGCTATCAAATACAGTGATACCCAGAAACACATTAAGATCAAAACAAATACCAGAGATGAGCACTTCCTAGTAGAGGTGATAGACAGGGGTGTAGGCATAGCCCCAGAAAATCTGGACTCCATCTTTGAGAAGTTTTATCGGGTAGGTCAGAGAAATGTACACAGTACCAAAGGAACCGGCCTGGGCTTGGCGCTGGTACACCACATCATGAAGGCGCATGAGGGGGATATAGAGGTGGAGAGTACCCTGGGAAAGGGAAGTGTGTTCAGACTGGTATTTCCCATTAAGAAAAACTTAGCTGAAAGCTTGTAGATATGAAAAAACGCATACTTATCGTAGAAGACGAGCCCGCTATGAGAATGGGCCTTCAGGACAATCTGGAATTTGAAGGCTATGAGGTAAGCGCAGCCCATGATGGTGAAGAAGGCCTGAAGACTGTAAGAGAGTCCAACTTTGACTTGGTCATTCTAGACATCATGATGCCTAAATTTTCCGGCTATGATGTGTGTAAGTACATGCGACAGCAGGGGGATCAAACTCCTGTGATCTTCCTATCTGCTAAAGCGGAGGAGATAGATAAAGTGCTGGGATTGGAATTAGGGGCAGATGATTTTATAGCCAAGCCATTTAGCGTAAGGGAATTAATGGCACGTATCAAAGCTATTCTCAGGAGAACGGAAAGCATTCAGCCTGCCCAAAAGGAACAGTCCGAGGCTGTGGTAGGAAAGCTCACCGCCAATTTTCAGACCTATACTGCCGTTTCTCAGGGAGTGGAAGTCAAGATGTCCCACAAGGAGTTTGAAATTCTCAAATACTTACTGGAACGTAAAAATCAGACCGTCAGCAGGAATGATCTCTTACAGGATGTATGGGGTTATGCAGAACAACCCACTACCCGTACCGTGGACAACTTTGTGATGAAGTTACGGCAGAAAATAGAGGAAAACCCCAATAAACCGTCTATTATTCTCACTGTTCATGGCATTGGATACAAGCTTTTGATGAGTTGATTACATTTTTTTACAAGTGTTTACCCCCCCATGACACCTGTTAACGGAGAGTTAGCGTATTTAAATTCAGTAAAACGCTACTCGTCATGATACGATCATATTATTCACAACCTTCTTCGCTTCAGTCCCCGCAACACAGGGAACTATTGGTATCCTACCTGAAGAAAGTCTTGATTTACCTCATGGGACCTTTCGTGGGATTATGGCTGATGGCATCTCACCAAAGTCTACAAAAAGACAAGGAAAATCAGCTATATGTAGAAGCTCCTGAGTCAGTAGCAACTTATCCTGTTTCATCCATCATATGGCTATTTAAGCCATAATAAAACTACTACTATCTTTTTGAAACAGCTAACTCTTAATACTAACCGAATTACCATGGCAAAACGAATTCCTAATTTTATCTGGGTGGCTCTTTCTATCAGTGCCTTAGTAACCTGGTTTTTTTACCAAAATATGTTCAATGGCATGGATACTCACCACCAAGAATATACTTCCTTTCAGGAAGATCCTATTTCTCTCTCTATTGATCTGGCGGGAGAATGGAAGTTCCAGGTAGGTGATAGTGAAGAATGGAAAGAAAAAGATCTAGATGATGCTTCCTGGGACCGCATTATGGTACCCGGTTACTGGGAAAGACAAGGCTATGAAGATTATAATGGATTTGCCTGGTATAGAAAAAGTGTTCTGATAGAGGACTCTCTCAGCGAGGATAAGTTAATCGTCATGCTGGGAAAGATAGATGACTTGGATCAGTTGTACATAAATGGTCAACTGGTGGGTTCAGTAGGGTTAGATAATGATAGCAGACGCATACAAGGGAGTGAATGGCAGGAGCTGAGAGGATATTATATTCCTGATGGTGTCATCACTTATGGAGAAGAAAACGTCTTTGCTGTAAGAGTATATGACGGAAGAGTGGATGGAGGCATACATGAAGGACCAGTCGGGATCATTACCCAGGAAAACTATATCTCCTACTGGCACAATCGTAGAAATAAGCAAAACGACTAAGAACTACTGTGAGCAACATGTATCTATCAAACATAAAAGTCTGCTCCCCTCCTCCCATCGTCATGCTGCTTAGTCTCCTGTTATTGATATCGGGGACTGCTCAGGCAGACGACGACTGGATACGGATAGCTGACTTAAATGGAAAATGGCGGTTCACCATAGGTGATGATCCCAACTGGGCTTCCGAAGATTTTGATGACTCCTCATGGGAAAAGATCTATGCGCCGGAAACCTGGGAGCATCAGGGCTTCCATGGCTACAATGGCTTTGCCTGGTACAGAAAAGACGTCTACATCCCCAAAAATGTTATCAGTAAGGAACTTTACCTGGATTTAGGATATATAGATGATGTGGATGAGGTGTACCTAAACGGGAAACTGATCGGGAGATCCGGTTCATTTCCCCCCAACTATACCACGGCCTACAGAGCGCACCGTAAGTACCCTCTTCCTTTGGAGATGCTTAAGCCAGGAGAGGACAACACCATAGCCGTAAGAGTATATGATAGCCACCAAAGGGGCGGCATAGTAGGAGGCGATCTTGGGATTTATGCCAGCCAACTGAAGATGATTCCTGCCCTGGACCTTAGAGGACTCTGGAAGTTTAAGACAGGTAATAATTACAGCTGGCGTGAGGTGGACTGCAATGACCAGAAGTGGAAAGAAATTATGGTTCCTGATCCATGGGAACACCAGGGATTCTGGAAGTATGATGGAATGGCATGGTACAGAAAGACCTTTTCTGTTCCAGAAGACATGAACCCTGAAAATCTCGCTGTGGTGTTAGGGAAGATAGATGACTTCGATACCGTGTACCTGAACGGAGAATATATAGGCGGCACCAATGACGGAAGGCCATATGGTAGAAGTACTTCTTTCAATGAGTTGCGGGTGTACCTAATTCCTGAAGAGTTTCTCAGAAGAGGAGAAGAAAATGTAATTGCCATCAAGGTAAAAGATATCGGGAATATTGGCGGCATTTATGAAGGGCCTATAGGCCTATTCTATACAAGAGATCTTTAAGAGTTCGTCAACTTATAGCCTTAAGAATCTGAGTTTATCAGACGTTCTTTTGTAAAGGATCTATGAAAATAGATCAGATTAGAATTATAGGACAGTTTGCCACATACATATTGATTATGTATGTGGTATTTTTTTATCCGTAGGGGAAGTGAATTCTATCCGTAGGGGAAATTGATAGAGAAGAGATAGCCTTGTTTAGGAGAATGCTGCATCTTCAATTGTCCTTTGGCTATCTGGATTCTGGTATTGATGTTAGTCCACTCACTGGTCTCGGAAA
>JBCDBC010000310.1:0-6141 GCA_039184535.1 Bacteroidota bacterium
CAAAAGGTGAATTCTGCAGTAGAGATCGGGTGGTCCTTTCTGGCAAAGGCCTGTTGGGGTACAGGGATGAATAAAAGGGTAAAACAGCTTATGCTGGATTATGCATTTAGCCAGATAGACTATGTGGTGTTTTATATAGCTGTAGACAATATTAGATCCCAGAAGGCTGTGGAAAAGTTAGGCGCAAAAAGGATATCAGACTTTCACCTACCACTGATAAAAGAATCTCAAGTGGATTTCACTTATCTAATCAGCCGAGAACACTGGCAGGAGAATAGAAATCAACTACAATAAATTCCTTGAAAGTATCCATTCATAGGTAGTTAGGCAGAGGTTCTTATCTTTAGTTGATGAATGATCAGAAAAATCCGCTTGATGTCCGCAGGGTAAGGTTCCAGAACAGGACACTTCCCAATGCTGATTTCGAGCTGGTAAGGCTGGAAAAGCTTGTCAAGAGGGAAACCAAAGAAGAACTAGGGACTTTGCATAGAGTTGAGTTTTACCTTCTCTTGCTGATTACTGATGGCAAAGGCTTCCACAGAATAGATTTCACTGACTACCCTTACGAAAGTGGTTCCATTATTTCAATTAGAAAGGACCAGATTCAATTCTTCTCTACTGAAAATCTATCAGGCTATTTACTTCTTTTTCTGGAAGAATTTATCGTGAGTTACCTTGAGAAACAGGAAGCCTTAAAGGCTATTCAGCTATTTAATGAGCTACTGGGTACTCCCAAAATTAAATTAGAGAAAGAGGACTTTCAGGGAATTCTCCAACTGGTCCAGGATATGGAAAGGGAATACTTCCAACTGAGAGATAAGTACTCTCTGGGGATCCTTCGTAGCCAACTGCACATCCTCATCACCAAACTCTATCGGGCTAAGTATAAGCAGGAAGCTAAACTACAAACCAAAAAATATCTGGCTGACTTTATCAGGTTTCAGGAATTGGTAGAGAAATACTGCTTTTCCACTAAGAAAGTGCAGGATTATGCTGAGAGAATGGGCGTAACTACCAAAACACTCAATAATATAGTCAGGGGGATCATTAATAAATCTGCCAAGACCTTTATAGATGAAATCGTCATTCTCCAGATCAAGCGACTGCTGGTAAACTCTTCCCTTTCCATCAAGGAAATAGCTTATACGGCCGGCTTTGAAGAACCTACCAATCTGTATAAGTATTTTAAGAAGTATACCCACTCCTCCCCGGAGAGCTTCAGAAAAGCTCACGCCTAGCTTTCCGATTTTTACAGTCTTCCGACGAAATCTTACCTTTCTCAGCAAGGGCTAAATCAGGTTCTTTGTGGTGAATCTAATTTTTAACCCCATGAGAGCAACATTTTTAATCACCCTGATCGCAACCTTCTTTTTATCAACAAGTTGCGAATCAACCCAAACATCTTCTGCTGAAGATACTACAGAGGATACAACAACCGTAGAATTGTCAAACAAAGAAAAAGTAGTTGCCTTGCTAAATACCTTTAACAATGGTGATAGCGAACCTATCAGCTACATTAATCCTGATAAGTACATTCAGCATAACCTGGCTGTGAAGGATGGACTAGCTGGTTTTGGAGAAGTTATGCAAAATGCTCCGGAAGGAGGATTTAGCGCGAATGTCATACGTGCATTTGAAGATGGAGACTATGTCTTCACGCATACAGAGTATGATTTCTTCGGTCCTAAAGCGGGATTCGATGTATTCCGTTTTGAGGATGGAAAAATCGTAGAGCACTGGGATAACCTGATTGAGGTAAAGCCGGCTAATCCAAGCGGCCATACTCAGTTTGATGGTCCTACCTCCAGCACTGATCTGGACAAGACAGAAGCTAACAAAGCGCTGGTAAAAGACTTCATAACTACCATCCTCATGAATGGTGAGATGGACAAGGTAACCAACTTTGTTTCTACAGAAACCTACACTCAGCACAATCCTGATGTAGCTGATGGATTAGATGGCCTGGGAGCCGCTATTGAAGCTATGGCTTCTCAGGGAATCTTTATGAAGTACAATACTGTACACAAAGTACTAGGAGAAGGGGACTTTGTCCTGACTGTGAGTGAAGGAACGCTGGGAGATGCCCTTACTTCTTACTATGACCTTTTCAGAGTGGCAGATGGAAAGATTGTGGAGCACTGGGATGTGATAGAAACCATCATGCCAGAATCTGAGTGGCAAAACCAAAACGGTAAGTTTTAATTCTACGTTTTCATTTGTATCAATGGCCAGCCTGATTACGGGCTGGCTTTTTTTGGTTTATAAATGAGAAGTATTTAGTCGGTAAATTTGAATTCTGGCATAAAATGAGAAAATTAAGAGAAAGGTAAGCTACTTAGACTTGTACTCATGCTAAAAATCATACTACTATCCATATTCGCTTCTGCCATGACCTACCTGTCTGTGTATCAGATGTGGCCTGACTTAAGGCTGAAGTCTACTCAGTTTAGACTTGGCCTTTTTCTCAATTTCTTAGGTATACTCATTGCCAGCCAGGGCATTATGCTCTTATTAGAGGCCACTGCAAAACATGATGGATTATGGGGAGGCGCATTTCTTATTTCTGGTCTAAGCATTTTAGCCCTATATATTTGGATGGGCCTAAGAGACAAATTCCAACAGAAAACCATTAATCAGTAGCATACTCCTTCTTTGCGTCTCCGCGGCTTTGCGTGAAATCTAATCATGCTAAGCTTCTATAAACGCCAACGCATACTTCAGGACATCCTCTGGCGCTTCTATTAAAGGAAAGTGCCCAATTCCCTCTAGCCTGACCACATCCGCATTAGGAATAATCTCCTCATAGCGGTCAGCCATATGTCCGCCTGAGATAGGATCAAAGGTGCCATTGATAAGCCTAAGTGGCACACTGGTCTCCTGCATCCCTCCTACCCAACGCTCCCTATGCTCCACTCGCTCTGCCATATACCGGATCAGGAGGTGGGTGATAGCTTTTCCGTTATTGTGCATGATCAGTTCCCAAAACTCATCCAACTCCTCCTCAGTAGGTTGGGTACCCGGTCCAAAGATGTTCTTGAAGTTTTTGCCCAGCTTTTGCCTGCTAAGCATATTTCCTATGAGAGATCCTATAGGACTCATCAATAGCTTTTGGATTAGCAGGGCCTTGTGGGTTTCTGGAAAGAGACCTCCATTAAGAAAGCAGAGTTTTTCAATCTGGAAAACCTCTTCTCCAGACTTTTTTCGGTCTTCACATCTGGCCAGCAACTCCTGAGCCACTGTATCTCCATAGTCATGACTAATGATGAAAGCCTTATCTATTCCCTTCTCCTTGAGAAAAGCCTCATGTATATCTGCCTGATCTAGGATAGAATAGGGATACTTTTTAGGCTTGGCAGAAAATCCAAATCCGATCATATCTATGGCTAGTACGTGGTACTTCCTAGCTAAGGTGGACCACATCTGCCACCAGTCCCAGGAGGCTGTAGGGAAGCCGTGAATAAGGAGGAGGGTTTCTCCCTTTCCTTCTTCCACATAAAAAATATCATGTCCTTTATGAGAAAAGTATTGGCCTTTGACCTTCCATTCTGGGAGCTTCATAGCGGTAGTGTGTTTTCCGAAAATACGTAGCTTTTCCTGATTCTCCTATCTCCACTTTTTGCAGAAAGAGGAGGAGTCCTTACCTTATTAGCTGAAATTACTCTTTATGTCTACTACTTCCCTAACTACTCCTTTTACCCTTCCCTGTGGAGCAGTCGTTCCTAATAGACTGGTGAAAGCGGCTATGACTGAAAGAATCAGCAATGGTAGCCTTGAACCTACTGAAAATCATCATACCCTTTATAAAAAGTGGGCTGAGACAGGTGCCGGCATCCTGATAACAGGGAATGTCATCATAGATAAAACACACCTGGAATCATCTGGAAATATCTTCATGGGAGATGAGAATATGCTTCCTAAGCTCAAAGCATGGGCTGAAAGTGGAAAGACAGGTAATAATCATGTCTGGGTACAGATTTCTCATGCAGGAAGACAAACTAATAAATTCTCTACCTCCAGGCCCTTGGCTCCTTCCGATGTACAGCTCCATAAAATGTTTCTCTTTGGGAAGCCCAAAGCCATGGAGGAGTCTGACATACAGGCTGTGATAGCAGGCTTCAAAAAGGCTGCCCAACTATCCAAAGAATCTGGATTTACCGGTATTCAGATTCACTCTGCTCATGGGTATCTGCTAAGCCAGTTCCTTTCTCCCAGAACTAATACCCGCACTGACCAATGGGGAGGGAGCCTGGAAAACAGAAGTAGGCTTTTACTCAGCATCATCAAAGAATGTAGAAAGGTAGTAGGACCGGATTTCCCGATTTCCGTCAAACTGAATTCTTCTGACTTCCAAAAAGGAGGATTTACAGAAGAAGAATCTCTGGAAGTAGTCAAAATACTGGATAAGGAAGGGATAGACTTACTGGAAATTTCCGGTGGGACTTATGAGAGATTGGCCTTTTTTGAACTGAATGAGGAGCAGCCTGATATGAAAGAAAGTACCCGCAGAAGGGAAGCTTACTTTATAGAATTCTCACAGAAAATCAGAGCTGTCAGTAAGCTCCCGCTCTTAATCACGGGTGGATTTAGGTCTTGGGAATTTTGTAATGAAACTCTCTTAAGTGGGGAGCTGGACTTTGTAGGGATGGCTCGTCCCTTTATCACCAATGTGGATGAAATATCTGACTTCCTCGCAGGCAAGGTTGACTCTCTCGACAATCTGGTCAAGAGAACCGGGATTAAGGCCTTTGAGGATGCAGCGGAAGGGGGCTTCTACGCCAAGCAGCTCATCAATCTAGCTCAGGGGAAAAAAGTAAACCCTAATATGAATCCACTCTGGGCCTCTAATTTTCTCATTTTGCATGAGATGAAAGAAGCATTCAGAAATCGACTCTCTTAGTACCCAAACCATCATTTTACCTCCTATATAAAAAACCATTCTATGCCCATTACAAGAATCATCTTTTTAAGTATTTGTATAAGTGTCCTTTGCGGTTGTGTACCTTCTCAACAACCATCTGGAGATTCTCCTTCTCCTACTTATGACAGAGAATTCTACCAAATCATTAGCTATACTTTCGGGACAGAAGAGCAGGTATTAGCTACAGATAATTACTTGCGAGATGCCTTTTTGCCTGCCTTGAAACGACAAGGGATAGAAAATATAGGGGTATTTAAGCAGTACCCCAATGAGGAAGACAGCTTGAAGAGAACCTTCCTCCTTATTCCTATGAAGAGTCCAGGTCAGTATTATGAGTTGGAAGCGTGGCTATCTACAGACTCTGCTTATACAGTAGCTGGAGCAGATTATATTCAAGCCAAATATGATCAGGCCCCCTTTCTCCGAAAAGAGTATACCCTGCTTAAAGCATTTAAAGACATGCCCTTCATGGCAACCCCTAAGCTGGAAGGCCCACGGGCAGAACGTATTTATGAACTTAGGAGTTATGAGTCAGCCACAGAAGCTATCTTCCAGAATAAGGTCCAAATGTTTAATGAAGGCGGGGAGGTTACCTTGTTTGATGATCTAGGATTCAATGCTGTCTTCTACGGAGAAGTCATTGCCGGTTCCAAGATGCCCAACCTCATGTACATGAACACCCATGAAAATCAGGAAGCAAGAGATGCTAACTGGAAGTCCTTTGTTGACTCTCCTGTTTGGGAAAAACTAAAGACTGATCCTCAGTACCAGAACAATGTTTCTCACATAGATATCTACTTTCTCTATCCTACACAGTACTCAGACTATTAATGTGGGAATGGGAGAATGATTGAATTTTGAATGAGAGAATGATTGAATAACTGATTTTTGAATGATAAAAAGCCCGTAGGGCTGAAACCTAGGTAGAATAAAGAAATATCCATAGGAAGCCCTGTAAGGGCGGTACCTTGATAGATTTAAGTTTAACATGATGGCTGAATTTTACATGATAGGTGTAGAGGCGAATAATATTTCGCCTTAGTTGTGTGGAACCAAGTTTTTGGTAGAATGAATGTGAGAATTTTGAATGATTGAATGACCTGATAAGATTAAGTTAAAGTGTAAGTCTAAGTCTAACATGATAGCTGCGTTTTGAAAAGCCCGTAGGGCTGAAACCTAGGTAGAATAATGAAATATCCATATAAAGCCCTGTAAGGGCGGCA
>JBCDBC010000311.1:0-6139 GCA_039184535.1 Bacteroidota bacterium
CCCGCCATCCTCTCCATCTTCCTTGAGGTAACCGTTGCGTTTCAGGTCTTCAATGAAGTCTCCCATCCCATACTCCTCATTGGTGAGATTATACTGGCGATCAAGCTGGTTCATCCAGTTTAGCGCCTCAGCCGCATCTCCGGAGGTATAGTTTAAGAGATCCAGAAAAACTTTTAACAGCCTCTCAAATGGATCCCCATCTTCTGGCATGGGGACATACTGACTAAATCTATATCCTTTCATGAATGTTCTCCTGTTCTTTAGGGGGAAAAGCAGCTAGTGTTGAATTTACTAAAAACACCTGATGATCCTACCTATAAACGATAATTATCCCTGAAAGTTAGCGGAATACTGACAGTTTGTGTTTGAGGAGATTTTCGGGGCTTGGAAGCGTCTGATTCTTCTTTAGAAGGAAGATACACTCTAAAGGTGGTTCCTTCCCCTTCCTGGCTTTGGAAACTGAGTTTTCCCTTCAGTTTTCGGACCACCTGTTTCACTATGTATAAGCCTAAGCCTGTACCTCCTGAGTCTTTGTTGCCTCGGAAAAACATATTGTACACCTTATCTTGCAGGTCTTCTCTTATTCCTTCTCCATTATCAGCTATGGTGATATTCACCCCTTTCTGATAAGAGCGAATGTTGATTCTCACTTGATGCCCTTCTTCAAATCTTCTGTAGGTATAAGCATTCTGAATGAGATTTTCCAACACAGAATACAGCAATTGAGGATCACACTTGAATGCTACCTTAAGTATGGCGTCTATCTCTAACTCTGCTCCGCTCGTCAGGCCCTTTTTATTCATCTCTTCCAGGATTCCTTTCAGCATTTTAGGGAAATCAATTTCTGATATTTCAAGTGGTTTATTATGAACCTGCGAAACCCTCACAAGGTCTGCAATAGCATTATCCAGTTTATTAGCGCTTTCTATAGCCAAGTTGACATATTTACTTCTGATGGTAGGATCCAGCTTCTCATCTAATGCCAGCTTGAGAATTCCCTTTATAGAGGCCAGAGGTCCTTTAATGTCATGGGATGCCTTATAGAGGAACATCTTCATTTCTTCATTTCTATCATGAAGGGCATCCTGGACCTTCATTAACTGGCTCAAGTCAGTAATGGCCGCTACAGTTCCTACCACTTTCCCAGTATGATCCCTGTAGGGAGACGCATTAATCAGCGTCCAAATTTCACTTCCTTCCTTAGTCTTTTGTCTAGCATGATAGATCTCTCCCTTGCCGTCTTTCCTGTCTTGTATACGTTTCTGGATTAGCTCTATATCAGAATCATCCACAAGCTTCCCGGCAGCTAAATATCCAATCAGTTCCTCTTTCTGGTAGCCAAACATCTTACAGAACCGCTGATTCACAAAGGTGATCTTTCCTTTTAGGTTCACTATTACCAAGGCTTCATTGGTTCCTTCTACGATGATCCGATACATTTCTTCTATATCTCTCTCCTGAGAAATATCGAAGAAATAAATCCTGTATCCACCTGTTCCTGAGGAAGGCTGTATTTTTACTTGATAAGTTCTATTATTATAGGTCCACTCAAATTTTCCTCCTTCCCTCTTTTCTTTGTAGTTTTTCAGGATGTGGCTTAGGTGCTGACTGAAATCAGAAGAAAAGAGTTGAGCCCCCGAATTCATAAATGCAGAAACAAAGGCCTGATTCCAAAGCCTTCTTTCTCCTTCCTTATCTACCTCTATCACAGGAACCGGAATGGTCTGAATAAACTCATCCAGGGTTTCCACCTCCGCACGCTTTAGAAAACTCCAGGTTCCTAAACCGGCTATTATCATCCCTATACAGATGCTAATAGGAAATAGGAGATAGCCATCCTCAAGAGGAAAAATCCCGATACTAGTAAAAAAACTTAGTCCTGCAGAGGCCCATGTCAGGATGATCCACTTCTCTTTTCGGATGACTCCGGTAGTAGAGACAGCTAATAATCCAGCATTGATAATGGACATGGAAATCAGAAAAAGCTCCTTCTGTACACTTAGCAGATCCGTCAATACAAGGGGCAGGAGCCACCACATCATCAGGAGAGAAATCCCCAGTTGGTATCGCCTCACCAAGCGGGAGGAAACGCCTCTTCTGAAAAATTCTTTCCTCATCATAGGACATATGGAATTTCACATCCAATATATCCGTGCCCAGGTAACATACCCAATCAGGTTAAGGCCTAAACCTTACCATCTAACCTAATAGACTAGTAGTTTTTCAGTATAGATTTCCCCCCTAGCATGAAAGATAATGAGGTAGATTCCTGTAGATAATGTATGAGAAAAAGAGATTTCCCCTCCTCGTACATGATCACCCATTCTCTTTTTCAGCACTATATTTCCCTGTAGATCAACTACTTCCATCAATATAGCTGAATCAAGGCCATTTGGGACCAAAATCCTACAATCTGTCTGACAAGGATTTGGGAAAATCCGCAGCTTTTTATCCCCTAGATTAGAAAGGAGGTTGGTAACGGGAGGGGTACAATTTCCCAAAACTCGGATGTTATCCAGGTAGAGGTTATTGCCGAAATCATTCACCGTTTCAAAGATGAGCTTAATAGCCTTACCAGAGAATGAAGCCAAATCGAGTTCAATACAACCCGGACTAAGCTCAGATTCTTTACACCAATCATTAGAAGAAGACGGTATAAATGCAATATTACTTTCACCAGCCGTTGCAAAGTTCCCACTACCATCTTCTCCAAAAGCGCTCAATGGAAACACTGTTCCTGTGCTTTCCTCCAGCACAGAAATAAGTAGAGAATCCCGTCTGCCAGATCCAAAACTCTGATAAGCATACTCTATGGTTAATCTGGGTGCATCTTGAGCAGTTAAATCTATAGAGGGAGAAATGAGTTTGTCTCTGGCTCCTCTATCCAGGTAATCATAATGCCTTAAGACGGCCACAGAAGACCCTTTACTACTTCCCCCTACAAAGGTCTGTTCCCAGGTGATTTTTCCATCAGGGTTCTCTATGGTCCACCCACCCAATCCTTTCTCAAAATCTTCTCCAAACCAAACAGCTTCTGTCAAGTCAGGGTTTACCTGAATTAAGCTATCGAGTGTTATTTCCTGCAAGCCTTGCTCATTTTCTACGCTTAGGCTTACAGAGAATACACCAGCTCCGTTATACCTGACTTGTGGATTTCTCTCAAAGGACTGACTGGGAGTCCCTCCTTCAAACGTCCATAACCAACTGGTAGGATTCCCCTTAGATTCATCCCTAAAGGAGATGGATGATCCAGGACAAATCTGCTTCATGGAAGAACTGAAAGCAGGAGTGGGAAGTACGGCAGAAGGCGATGCAACAGGAGATGAATTCAAGATTCCTCTTCTGGGAGAATTAGCCAATACCTGCATGACCCGTGCTTTCTGATCCAGCGTAAATATGTTCATACAGACATCATCTGTGAAGTCCATATAATTCTCCACCATATCTGCTGAACCACAACTAAACTTATTTACTGGGCACCCATTAGTAGGTACATCAGCCAGAGGTGTATCTTCACAGAAATCATCATCTGAGCAGCCCCCGTCTCCCCATGTATGTATGAGGCCCAGCCAGTGCCCTAGCTCATGGGTAGTAGTTCTCCCCTGATCAAAGGGAGGAACTACATTCCCTACTCTTCCAAAGGCCTGGAAATCTACGATGATTCCATCTCCGTCAGGGTTTCCATTAACCAAAGGAATACCGGGCAAACCGGAAGAATCAGGAAATTGAGCTATACCTTGTACGTTATTACTGAGTTCACATACCCAGATGTTGAGATATTTCTCCGGGTCCCAAATGGTAGCGGGGAGTATGACTTCTTCCAGATAGGTTCTGGTATAGGGAGGAGGCAGAAATCCTTTCTCCCGTCTGTCTATTCTCTCTATTCCTTCTTCTACTAGATTATTCTGGCAAGTATCCTGTTTGGCCGTAAGGAAACGTATGTTCAGGCTCGCCCCAACGGGGTTATTGTTGAAACCGGGTGTTCCTTCTTCCCTGTTGAAATCCTCATTTAAGACTTCAAATTGGGAATAGACTTGTGCCGGAGAAATATTTCTCCCACTGCCTACTTCTTCTCCTTCATACAGAATATGTACGATGACGGGTAGGCTCACCGATTCCAGGGGACCCAGTAAATGGTTTCTTGCAGGTAAAGAGGAAGTTTTTTGAAAGGAGTGAGATCCAAAGATTCTGGTTCCACAGTTACGGTGGTGTTGTGAGACACTCCTTCCAAGGGATAATAAAACTATGAGAATTGAAAGTAGAAAAACCTTCACGAGTTGAGTTTACTGATGTAAGGTGGTACTGGCCGGATTCAGGATAAAAGACGCAGGTTATCAAATGAGCTACAATCCAATTGCCAGTGGACCTACCCACAACAGGAGTGATCAACTAAAATATCTACTCTGAATATCTTTGAGCTTGTCCTTACTTAGCGGCTTAATGATGTAGTCTGTTACCTCATCGTGATCCCCGGCCATGTCTATATCCTTTCTGTAAATAGAGGAAGAAAGCATAAATAAGGCGATGGGTTTATTGAATTTTGGAAGAAGAGACTTGTATTCCTTCAGAAAGTCCCAGCCATTCATAACAGGCATGTTTATGTCCAGAAAGATGACGTCAGGAAGCTCTTCGCTGGAATCTAATGTTTCTTTTAAGTACTCTAAGCCTTCTTTAGCCCTTAAATGATATGAGGCATTCTCAGCAAAAGAGATGTCCTTCATATTCTTAATACAGATGAAATTGTTAATTTCATCATCGTCGATAATCATGGCTTTTTTTAGCGTCTTCATATATCCTTGATTACTAAAATGATCTTTAAAATATAAAAAAAATTATTTAGAGCTTTTTGAAGCAGATGGTTACTGTAGTTCCCTTATCTACCTCACTATCAAAGTCTATCTTACCCCCCAGAATTTCCACCTGGGTTTTCACCAGGAATAATCCTAATCCTTTCCCTTCTATATGTTCGTGGAATCTTTGATAAAGACCGAAAATTCGGTTCCTGTACCGCTCATGGTCAAGCCCTATTCCATTGTCAAGTACCAAAAGTTTAACGAACTCTCCCTCATATTTCGTCTGAAATTTTAACATCAGCGGACGATTAGGAGATCTATATTTAATACTATTAGAGATAAGCTGATGTAGAATGCTATGCAAATAGGATTTGGGTAGGAATAATTCTACTTGCTCATCAATCTCTATGTCCACCTGTGTTCCAGCTTCTGTGAGCTGTTCTCCCATTAAGGAACATACCTTGCTTACATAGTTTGCCAGATTGATATACTCCTGCCTTGGTGCTTTATTTCTCAGTCCTACGATCTTCTGCAGATCATGAAGGGTTTCTGACAACTGCTTAATACTAATTCCAATTTTGTCAAAAATCTGTGTGTTAACAGGATCTTCCAGTTTCTTTGCATTGAAAAGCTGTAGCAGACTTTGGAGGTTAATTACCGGCGCGCGAAAGTTATGTGATAATACATAGGCAAACTGTTCCAGGTCATTATTAGTCCTTATTAGCTCCTGGGTCAGGTAGTGAAGATGATCTTCTACTTCTGACCTGTAGTCTTCGTCATTTCCCAATAATTCTGGAGAATAATAAAGAGGCTCTTGCCTAAGGATAGGATTTTTAGCTTCCAGCGCAGCCTGATAGCTATTCTCCCCATTATTCCCTCTCCTTTTATTAGCTTTTAAGGTAAGTAAGCCCCCAACGATCTGACCTTCTGTATGCTGAATGGGAACGGCGGTTAACCAAACGGCTTCTCCTTCTCCTAATACATCCAGGTCCTGCTCAAACATACTCGTTTCACAACCTTTAAGTACTTCCTGAAGGCTCAGTTTAGAGAGATCATTATCTAAAAAGGAAAATACATCAGAGATAGGTTGGCCTACCGTTTCACTTTCTTTGAGGTAGGATCTTTTGGCGGCTTCTCCATTGCAAGCCAGAACAATAAAATTAGTATCGAATACGACGACTCCATCAGATACATGATCCATCATTAGACGAATCAAGCCTCTTTCTTTCAGTTCGTCTTCAAGAGAATTCGTTACGTATGCAGTATTACTGTTCATAATCAGGTTTGCCCTGACAAAGTCTCTAAGCGGAATTAATGGGTTAGAACAATTTACCTAATAAAGGTTC
>JBCDBC010000312.1:0-6133 GCA_039184535.1 Bacteroidota bacterium
CTGTCTTACGCGCAGCAAATGAGCTGGTACGCTGAATATACTGCTCATCCAGCTCATCCAGGAATCTACTGGCCTCATTGTATTGAATGTTGCCAAATCGGAATCTGGACTTGGCATGTGTAAGCGTCAATATTTTCTCAGCTCTGGTGATGGCCACATAAAACAACCTTCTTTCCTCTTCCAGGTCCATCCGGGTTTCTATAGACATTGAGGAAGGGAAGAGGTTTTCTTCCATCCCCACCAAGAATACAGATTTAAACTCCAGTCCCTTAGCAGAGTGGATGGTCATGAGGGTTACCCTGTCATCATCATCTGTACTCTTATCTTGGTCTGTAAAGAGGGAAATATCTGCCAGAAAGCTCTCCAGACTATGATCATCCAGATCAGGATTTTGGGAGAATTCCTGAGCTGCGTTGATCAGTTCCTGAACATTCTCAAATCTCCCTAGTCCTTCCAGAGTGTTTTCTGTGTGCAGCGTCTTCAGAATGCCTGACTGCTTGACTATATAGTTCGCCATTTCAAAAGCATTCTTTTGCTTGGTCAGCACCTGAAAGCTTTCAATCATGGTACAAAAATCCTGAATGGCATTCACTGCTTTCCCTCTTACGCCAGCCTCCTTCACATTCTTCATAGCTTCCCACAGACTGATTCTCTCTTGATCTGCAAATACGATCAAGCGTTCCAGGGAAGTTTTCCCTACTCCACGTGTGGGATAGTTGATCACCCTAACCAGTGCCTGCTCATCACGGGTATTGATAGCTAGCCTGAGGTAGGCTACTGTATCCTTGATTTCCTTTCTTTGGTAGAAAGAAAGCCCACCAAAAATCTGGTATTTTATACCTGCTCGTCTTAAGGCATCCTCTATAGCTCTTGATTGAGCATTGGTCCTGTAAAGCACCGCAAAGTCTCTATTGAAGAAAGCTTGCATCTGCTTCTGCTCGCGGATCATCTCACAAACCTTCAGCGCTTCCTGCTGCTCACTACTGGTTTCTATCACCTTGATCAGTGAACCAGCTTCATTCTCCGTGTAGATCTTTTTGGGGATTTGGCCCTGATTTCTAGCTATGATAGAGTTAGCAGTAAGGACTATGTTCTTGGTGGAACGGTAGTTTCTTTCCAGCTTAATGATTTTGGTTTCAGGGTAATCCTTCTGAAAGTTGAGAATATTAGAAATATCTGCTCCCCTAAAGCCATAGATACTTTGGGCATCATCTCCTACCACACATATATTCTCATGTACAGCGGCCAGCATTTTGGTCAGCAGGTACTGGGCATGGTTCGTATCCTGGTACTCATCTACCATGAGATACTGAAATCTGTGCTGGTATTTATGAAGCAGGTCTGACTGAGTACGGAAGAGTTTAATAGGCTTAATGAGTAGATCATCAAAGTCCATGGCATTGGCACGAAAACATCTCTCTTCATAAATGCCGTATAACTCAGCTACTTTGGCGTTGAAGTCATCTATCGCCATTTCCTTGAGTTCCTTTGGACCTATCAGTCTGTTCTTGGCAGAACTGATGGTGTTGCTAACTACTCTTGGCTTGTAGACCTTGTCGTCTAGTTTTCTTTCCTTGAGAATGGCCTTTATGAGACCTTGTGAATCATTGCTATCATAAATGGTGTAACTACTGGTGAAACCCAGTTTCTCTGCTTCTACCCTCAAGATTCTGGAAAAGATGGAGTGAAAGGTCCCCATCTGTATACTTTTCGCATCAGCACCCACCAGTTTGAAGATACGATTCTTCATTTCCTTGGCTGCCTTATTAGTAAAGGTGAGGGAGAGGAGCTCCTGGGGATCTGCCAGTCCCTGAGAAATGATAAAGGCTAACCTATAAGTAAGTACTCTGGTTTTCCCACTTCCTGCACCTGCTATCACCATGACAGGCCCATCTACTGCGAGTGCAGCTTCTCGTTGTGCTTCGTTCAGTTCATTCAAAAATTCCACCATATAAAGGTAGGGAAATCGTTAGACTTTTGTGTATCTCAAATGTATGCTATCTGGAATCATTTAGCTTCCAGCAATGATGATGCTTGTGAAGTCCTCCATCTACATTTTTCATAGGTACATATATATGTACGTGAGAAAAGCTATATTTGGAAGAAATCAACATCCTAGTGATACCTCAGTATGAAATGGATTAGTGCTATTTGGGTTTTCAGTCTTATTGTTGCTCTGGGATTTACAGGAAGGAAAGCTGTAGAAGAACCCACGGAAGAAAAGCAGCAAATAGACATTTGTAAGCTGAAAGGGGCTGTCTATATTGAGGAGAACAGAAGTTTCGCAGACTTTATCGTTTTTGAGCAGTCTGTAGAAGGGTTTGCTGATCTGGTGGTGTATGAAGTAGAGGCACAGGCCTTTGCCACTGAGGATGGGTTCTGGTATTTTACAGATGTGAGGGGCTTTGCTGATTACAGCATTTACCTGGAAGAATCACAAGGATTATCAGATTTTTCCGTATTTTTTTCAGACTATCAGTCAGCCGCGGGCTGCAGAAATTGATACATCCAATCTAACTCTATCGCAAAATTTTACCCTGAACTTTCAAGCTATTCTTAAGCGCCAGACTAACTGGCCTAAGGAGGCTATTTCTCTGATTAAGTCATTAACAGGGTATGACGGATTACATTCAAGTTTCTATACAATCCTCTCCGGATTTGCAGGAAGCGCTCATGGCGGTCTTGGCAGAAGCTGGCTTTGAATCATTTGAAGAACAGCCTGAAGCCCTGCTGGCTTATATCCCTTCCCTCGCGTTTGAGCAAGAGCAGTTTTCCGAAAGTATTGCGCCCTTTACTCTGGAAGAATCTGCTATCCAACTAACCCATATTCCACCGGCCAACTGGAACGCCGTTTGGGAAGCTAATTTCCCTCCTATAGAGATAGAGAGTTTCTGCCAGGTGATAGCTTCTTTCCACACGCCTAAGCCTGATTTTACCTACACTTTGTGGATAGATCCTAAAATGGCCTTTGGTACAGGGCACCATGAAACTACCCGTTTGATGATCAAACAGATGAAAAATCTGGAATGGACGGGTCTGTCTGTACTGGATATGGGGTGTGGAACAGGAATTTTAGGAATTCTTGCTTCAAAAATGGGGGCTAAAGCCATAACAGGCATAGATATTGACGAAAATAGCACTGAGAACAGCCGGGAAAACGTTCTACTAAATGGAGACATCTCCATGGACATTCATACCGGTGATGTTACTGCCATCCCAACTGCAGCAATGTATGATGTCATTCTGGCCAATATCAACCGGAATGTCCTGCTCGCAGACATCCATCATTACAAAGAGCACCTACCTAACGGAGGCTATTTGCTGTTAAGCGGCTTTCTCTCGTCAGATCGGACGCAGATGGAATCTTGTTTATCGGAAAATAGCCTGGAAATTATAGGTAAAGAGAAGGAGGGGAACTGGGAGGCATGGATTTGTCAAAAATAGAGAATTGAATGAATAAGGCATTTTTCTCTTAAGGCAAATCTTCTAAAGGAGAAACCCTAAGGCGAAAGTGCAAAAGGAAACATCTCATAAGTGAAGAGAGGAAGTAGCCATCTTGATGAAAGGTTTCTCATAGAATGAAAAAAATAACAGCTAATAGATCATATTCTCAGAAGCAGATGATCATGAAACAAATCAGCATAATAGGAAGCTTTCTGCTGTGCCTGCTATTTAGCAGCCATGTGGTAGTGGGGCAAAAAATTAAGCCATTCCCTGAAGACCCTGTAGAATTCCAACAAGCTTTTACTAGTGCCATTTCTGCTGAAAGGGGAGAAATAGCCAAGATGGTAGAGCCTGGCTTTTCTACACTTTGGAACTCAGGGCAGGTGCCTCTGGATCTTAAGCTTCGCTTCATAGAGCAGATCAATATGATGCGGACTAAGCCATTTTCACTCACTCCTACTATAGCTAATTATGCGCGGGCGTTCACGGCTCTCTACGATGGGACTAATTTTGTGAAGCTGGACCCTAAGGAGTACCTGGACGTATCCATGCAGGCCATATCTGAGCTGAATGATGAGCGAATGAACTTCTATCTGCTGAACTTCATCAAATACCTACCTGAAGGCATAGCCTCTAAGCATAGAAAATTTGCCTGGAAAACGACTCAGGCTGACCCACATATGGATTTCATTGAAATAGGGGAGAAAGATGATAAGTACATGGCGCCAGTTGTTCGCTTCGATAAGACTGACCTCATTTATCATTCTATCCGTGATACTTCTACCATCTATGAAACACGTGGAGACCTCAACCTTATTTCAACCACGTTTATAGGAACTGATGGAAAAATCGACTGGTCTAAACTGGACTTGAATCCAGATGATGTGTATTGCCAGTTAGGTGATTTTAAGCTCAACCTCAACTATGGAGAAATAGAGGCTGATAGTGTGAAATTCTTTTATAAAGACCTGATTACTGAGCCTATCCTCGGAAAATTTGTAGATAAAAACTTCGGATATAAATCTAAGGGGACAGCTAACTATCCCTTTTTTAAGAGCTACTCAGGCGGAGTAGTCATAGAAAACTTCATCCCGGATGTACGGTATGAAGGAGGATTTTCCCTAAAGGGAATCAGAAAAATAGGTTCAGCCTATGATGTATGGGTTGACCCACCTCCGGTTTACAATGATGATTCAGGTGATCCAGAAAGATATGATTATTACTCTGGCTATGATTCTGATGAATTCTATTCAGATGAGGAAGAGAGTAGTGAGTTTGACGAATTCTCCAGTGATGAATGGAGCTCGGAGCCGGAAGAGTATGATGTGGAAGATGAATACTTTGAGCCTTTTGAGGATGGAGATGATTTTGAGTTTTCTGATAAAATCCTGAAGCATATTCCTGCCAAGCTACAGATTAAGCGGAATGAGCAGTATGTGATGAAGCTACAGGGAGAAGCTTTCGTGCTGGATGAGGAGAAGCTGGTAGGTAATAACATAGAGTCCACCATTCTCATCAATGAAGAGGACTCCATTTATCATCCTGCCTTGGACCTGAGGTATACCGTTACTGACAGGAGGGCTACGCTTTATAAGCCTAAAAAGGGAAGTGCCAAGAGTATTCCTTTTACCAGTTCCTATCATGAGTATTACCTCTATTTTGAGACCATCATATGGAACCTGGAGACGGATGATATCACCTTTACAGCCCTGATAGATCAGGAGAATAAGGTGTCCGCCATTGAATCTTTTGATTACTACACCAAGGCCCGATTTAATCAGTTTAAGAACATTCTTTCGTTCAACCCGATCGGGGCCATTTATAGATACACCTACAAGCATCCCAAGGAGCCCATCTTCCCGGAGAAAGTACTGGAAGATTATAAGCTACAAAACCAAAAGACAGCTTTCGAGCGGTCCCTACCTGGTTTGGAAGGTTCTGGTTTCATTAAGTATGACAAGCAGACTTACGAAATATATCCTTTACCCAAACTATACAAATGGGCGAGGGCTGCCAGAGGAAAGAAAGACTTTGACGCCATTCAGGTGATCTCCAAAGTGGATACAGGCGCACATGCAGTCATGAACATCAACAACCAGGAGTTCCGAATGAGTGGGGTACCTTACTTCTCTTTAAGTGACTCCCAATATGTGCGTGTAGTCCCGCTGGAAGGAGAAGTGTTGGTACAGGAAAAGCGAGACTTACTATTTGCTGGAGCAGTGGCCAGTGGAAAGCTGAACCTCTATGCAAATGATGAAGATAACCGCCCGAGATTCACCTTTGATTATGAGAACTTCAACATCATCTGTGATTCTCTGGATTCTATCCGATTTGTCCTGGTAAGAGATCCTCAGCCAGGCTATGAGCCTACTCCTCTGGAAAGAGCCCTGAGTAAGACAGTATTTGAGAATGTTACAGGGACCATCCATATAGATGATCCACAGAATAAGAGTGGAAAAGAAAATAATCCTCAGTATCCGGTATTTGATAGCTATGCGTCTTCTTACCTATACTGGGATAAGCCTTCCATCCAAGGAGGTGTCTATTCCAAGGACAAATTTTACTTCTCGGTAGATCCCTTTGTCCTGGATAGTTTGGAAAATTTTGATGACCAGGGTCTCAAATTCGGGGGAGAATTTTTCTCTTCAGAAATCTTTCCCACCTTCCGGCAAGACCTGACGGTAATGCC
>JBCDBC010000313.1:0-6119 GCA_039184535.1 Bacteroidota bacterium
AATGAAAAAACATGATTTTGGCGGAAAGCTTGGGTGCCGGATTGTAGAACCCTTTGGGTTTAGAGATGGGCTGAGTGAAATTCCTTTCTGGGAGGAGTATGGGAAAAGATTTCAGAAAGACACCCTAAACACTGTCCTGGATATAAACCTGGGGAGCTACCTGGTCTATAGAAAACTTGAGCAGGACGTTGCCCTCTTCAATAAAAATATTGACTACATAGTAGGAGAATTCCACAAGAAGGGATTTCAAGTAGAGAAAGCTTTTATAGAAGCCCAAATCATGGGAAGATTTAAGGATGGCACTCCTCTGGCTTTGGCTGGAGAACCTCGGATTTCACTAGAGGGCCATAAGGGTAGATGGAAAGACTTTGACAAATTTTGGAGCAGTGAGGAGGATGATCCCTCAAGTGAAGGATTCCTGGGATATGCTGGAAACAGGTGCCCTGTCTTTGCCCATGCGAGACAATCTAATCCAAGAGAAGTGAAAGATATGAAAGAGCCCAAAGGGAGAGGCCGAGTAGGGCCTTATAAAGGGCTGGAAGGAGCCAGAGTAAGGATAGCCAGACGCGGAATACCTTATCAAGAAGAACTTAAGGCTACTTACTCAAATGGAATTAGCGAGACCAGGAAGGTGGAAGGGTTACAATTTATGAGTTACCAAGCTAACATCGGGCTACAGGTAGGCCAGATTATTAATAAGTGGTGTAATTCCAGCTCCTTCCCAGAAGTCGGAAGCGGTATTGACCCTATTATTGGTAGAGGATTTCCTGGGAGAGATACGGAGTATCATTTTCATACAGAGTGGAATTCTGAAAAACGGGTTGCCATAAAAGTGAACTTTCAGGATATGGTTAAGTTAAGAGGAGGAGGATTTTTCTATACACCTTCCGTCAAGTGGCTTCAAACCCTTCCTGAAAGGGTGAAAAAATTTTCAGAATGGTATGAATAGCTCTCTCCAAACAATGATTATCTAGGCTCAATCCCTTAACTTAAGTACATAATCAACCTTATGTACTTAAGCTCTACCCGCTTATTAAATTTGTGGCTATTCCTCCTTTCAGGATTTCTTTCCTTTGGGCAGGACGTAGTTCTTCCGTTACAAAACATCTCCGCTGAGACGGGACTTACATCCAGTACTTTCAATCTGTATATCTCAAGAGATGGTGATCATTATACCTGGATTAGTTCTATCACGGGCCTTAACAGATTTGATGGATTAAGGAATCGTCAGTATTTGGCCGAGGATTCTCTCCCGAACGCGCTAGCGGATCCCATCATTCAGAGCCCCATGTTTGTAGATACAGAAGGAAATTTATGGTTTAATACTTCCACCGCTGTCCAAAAATATTCTCCCCAAAGTGGAGAATTCCAGAAAATTAACATCGAGTATAATAGCGTAGAACATAGCGATTTCCTTTTGATTGATCTGGATACATCCAGAAATGTCCTACTCTTCCTGGGGCAGTACGGAAAACTAGGTAAGTTTTATCCATTGTTTGAGAAGGAAATTACAGAAGAATATAAGGAACCCGTATTAATAGACTCTATCCCAACCTATAACTTTAATGCCCTAAGGAAGATCAATGGACCTTCAGGGGATTCTTATAATTTATTCATTCCTCAGGTTGGAGGATGGGAAGTGAGAGAATACAAAGGAGGGAAGCGAAAAGAGATCTACCCATTTTTAAACCAGGATAATAAGAATAGGGAACCTAATACCTCTTACTATGATGGAGAATGTTTATGGATAGGGTCAGCAGCAGGACTTACCAAAGCTACTTCCCTTGGGAATACCCTTTTGAGACTTGATAAGTTTAAAGGACTAACATCTCTTAACATTACTGGTATAGCTCCTTATAAAGAGAATATACTATTGGTAAGTATAGATAAAAAAGGATTATTTCTGTTTGATACCAGGCAGAATCGCTTTGTAAGAAAAGTCCAGGTCAGGATAGATGGCCGTACCCAAAACTTTACCTATAGAGTTAAGGGAATGATAGTTGATGAAGAAGAAAACCTATGGATTTCTACTGAATCGAAAGGAGTATTTTATACTAATCTGAGGAAGAGTAGGTTTTCAGCTCATCTAATAGATTCAGACCCCAATATTCCAGCGTATAGCATTAAATCTATCACTGTAAGCTCAGATGGTTTTATCTGGAGTAGTACAGAAGATAGGTTGATTCTGGAGAACACTCAGGGAGAAAAGATAGATGAAAAAGTCCTTAGCCAATTAGTAGGTGACACACAGTCTGAGTATGAAATCTATTCCATCAGAGAGGATCAGGAAGGGAATAAATGGGTAGGAAGCACAGGGGGACTGTACCTAATTTCAGGTAACGCACTAAAGCCTAAAAATGTCAAGCTAATATCAAAAGGGTTTATAAGATCCGTTGAAGAACTGTCAGATGGACAGAAATTTGCTCTTACGCTTGGACACGGGATTATGGCCCTTAATTTTGGAAGGGAAGGGTATGAGTTAACGGAGCCTATTCGTCCTACTCAGGGTGCCATTCTAGCTTTATGTGAGAAGTATGATGGCAAAATCTGGGTTTCTCAATGGCGAAACAGTCTTCAATTATTGGAACGAGCTTCAGATTCGCTTGTAGAAAAAGCATCCATTCCATTTTCGCCATTTGTATATGCCATTGAAGAATCACCCGACTCAGCTAAAATTTGGGTTGCAACTGTTAATGGGCTTTACTGGATAGATAATTTTGTAGAAACACCTATCCTCCATAAAGACACCATCTTCTCTTCTCGCTTTTTATCAGCTAATGGATTGGTTTTCGATGAGGCAGACAGAATGTGGGTCAGTACTAATACAGGCCTTGTTCAGTATTCTCCTGAATTAGTAGAGGAAACAGATTTAGATGGACCTCCACCTAACGTATTCCGAGTATTCACTCAATCAGATGGTTTGCCTGCCAATGAGTTTAATTTTGGGGCCTTCACGAAAACATCAGAAGGGAAACTGGCTTTTGGTAGTACCAATGGCTATACCATATTCCATCCAGATGAGATATTAAAATATCCTGTGGAAGCCAAGCCTACTATTTCACAAATACTCGTCAATAATCGAGAAGTCACAGGGAAGGAAAAGTACGGAAGCATTCAATACAAAGGAGAGGAGCTGGAAGAACTGATCCTTGAACCAGGAGAAAGGACGTTTACCTTTCGGTTTTCAGCCATGGATTATGGAGATCCACAATCCACCCAGTTTGAGTACAGACTAAGAGACAGAAATGGGAAACTGATCAATACGGGGAATGAATCTTTTGTCCGCTATTTTAACCTGGGGCAGGGAGAATACATTTTTGAGCTTTACGCGGCTAATTCTGAGAACTCCTGGAACCCCAAACCTCAAAGACTAGCCTTACAGCTAAAACCCTATTTTTATGAGACTACATGGTTTATGGCTTTGCTGGCACTCATAGGACTAGGAATTATGTATGCCGTATACAGATACCGCATTAATAATGAACGGAAAAAGCACCGCATGGCAGAACTAGAGAATGCCATTCTCCGGATCCAAATGAATCCTCATTTCATTTTCAACAGCCTAAGCTCCGTCAGATCTTATATGCTAAGTAGAGATACTAAAGTGGCTAATAAGTACCTTGTACACCTTTCCAAGCTGATGCGAAAAATTTTGGATGTAGCAGAGGAATCGGAGATTTCTGTAGGAGAAGATTTAGCGCTATTGACAGAGTACATTGAGGCAGAGAAACTCAGATTCGAAGACTCATTTACCTACACCATTGAAATGGGAGAAGGCTTTGATGAGGATGAATATATGATCCCTACCATGATCCTACAGCCCTTTGTGGAGAATGCTATCATCCATGGATTTAAGAAAAACGCACAAAAGGGAATCCTAACCCTGTCATACAGACAAGAAGGAGAGCAACTTATTTGTGAGGTGAGAGATAATGGCGTAGGCCGACAAGCAGCGGCTACCCATAAGGCCAAAGGCCATACCTCTAAGGCTACGGAAATTACCCACCGGCGCCTTCAACTCATAAGAGAAAGAACACGCAAACCCGCTAGCCTGGAAATTATAGACCTCTCAGACCAGGAAGGAGGTGCTATAGGTACCAAAGTAGTCATCAGACTTCCCATAGTGGACTAGGCTTATTTGCCTAGTTCTTTCTTGAAATATTGAGAGTTGAAAAGAATTGACAATTTTCTGTCTTATCTGGTTGCAAACTTTTTTTCAAGTCTCTATCTTATTGTTCAAGAATACTTGCGTCATGGGGGAGGAATTACATGCTATCATTATAGATGATGATCCATCTTGTCATCGACTATTAAGCGGAATAATTGAAGATGAACATGAAGATGTACAACTTCAAGGGAATGCTTATTCAGTAAAAGAAGGAATAAAACTGATCAAGGATAAAAACCCTGATCTCATCTTTCTTGATATTGAACTTCCTGATGGACTTGGATTCAAAGTGTTGGAAAGTTTTCCTAATCCTCAATTCAGGGTAATTTTTATTACTGCTCACAATGAATATGCATTAACAGCTATCCGTTTTGAAGCACTGGATTTTTTGGAAAAACCACTGGATGAAGATGCGATCGAGGTAGCGCTGGAGAAGGCAAGAAGATTTCAAAATAGAATCATCAATCAGGATCAAATAGCTAATCTACTGGAAAATTACGAGCGCGCTAAGAGCCAACGTTTACCTACCCGATTAGCTATTCCAAGTCAAAAAGAGATAACATTTCTCCAGGTAGAGAACATTATGTGGCTTGATGCGGATGTGAATTGTACGTGGTTTTATGTAAGTGGTCAAGAAAAACCAGTCCTATCTACTTCTCATCTAGGCTCTTATATTGAAAAGTTTGAGCCTTATGACGCCTTCCATCAGGTTCATCGTTCCCATCTGCTGAACCTGAACTATGTAAGTAAAATCAATAAGACCCAGCGGGTGGCCATTTTAGAAGGGGGCAAAGAAGTAGGTATTGCCAGGAGGTATTGGGATAGTTTCAAAGAAGCTATGGGAAGGCTCTAACGCTATTTCATTATTTAAGATGGTCCATTAGTATGGAAAAACTGTCTATTCGTTGTATTTGTCAGCTTTCCCCCAACTCAGGACATACATTTATAGTAAAGTCAATGGTAAGCATTGATGTGATGTAAATGTGTAACTCCTAACCCTATTTATTATGGCTTATACACTAGCAAAGAACCTTATTATTCCCCCAAATGGTAAAGAACCTACAAGTGATGAAAGGATTCCATTTTTTTATCAAGAGGATATTAGTGATGTAATCAATCATTATAATGGGGGAAAAGGTACAAATAATCCTTTAGACTTAGAGCTGAAATTTAAGTTTGAATATGGCGAATGTATCATTAAGCCTGATGGTACTCCTACTGGCGAGGGAAATGAAATTCCCTGTGGGGTTTTAGTTGTGCTAGATAAAGATGGGCAAAGAATGTTAGGTTCTGATGATTTAGTTCTATTGGGATGTGATCCCTACCGAAGAAAAGGTGAGCTGTAGAAGAAATAATAAAAGTCTTTTGAGATGGGAGTAAAAGTTTATGGGAAGTATATACTAAAGGATATCCAAGCTAATATCTTAAAAGCGCATGGGAAGAAGTTTGCAGACTATCATTTCATTTCCTTCTACTCAAACCAAAAAAGAGTAAGAGATTGGTTGAGTGAGTTTGCTAACAGTATTGTAACGACAACTGAAGACCAGCTGGGGCATTCAGAAATAATTACTAATATTTCTCTCACAAATCGAGCTTATCAGCTTTTGGGGTTGGGTAAATCCGTTCCAGATGATTGTTCTTTTGTTTTCAGTAATGATGATAAGAAAGTTACCACACGAATTGGAATTGGTAGTTATCCTTATTGGGAAACTTATTATCACAACGGTAATGAAGTAGTTTATCCAACTCATGCCATGGTTATGATTGCTGCGGATACTTGTGAGCTTCTAAAAGCTGGAAGCAATACTCTTTCGAGGTCTTTAATTGATGTAGGCTTTATTAAAATCTCAGAATCTTCAAACAGACTTCCCCGTTTTAAAGGACACTTTGGCTACGTAGATGGCATTTCCCAACCAGACTTGATTCGTAAATTTGAGAAAGCTGTGGCCGG